>JAWCKO010000062.1:0-3784 GCA_038851915.1 Bathyarchaeia archaeon | reverse complement strand
GTTGTCTACAACCCTCTTGAAACTAGACTTTTAAGGGAGGCTAGAGAGGCGGGTGCTCAAACGATAGATGGGTTGGAAATGCTTCTCAATCAGGCTTTAGAGTCCTTCAAAATATGGTTTGGAGTATACCCTCCGGTTAAACCGATTAAAAATGCTCTTGAGGAGGTTAGAAGGGGATATTTTTGCCAGTAGGTAGAGCTGTAGCTTACGGTGCTGTTACGGTTGTCAACGCTTTAGCCACAGGTAGAGGCTCAGCTTTAAGCGTAAGCCTCTGGACGGAGGCGACAGTTAAGCTTACAGATAAACCGGGCGCCGTAGATGGAGTCATAGTTTCAGACCCTCAAGAGGATAAAACGCTTATGGAGAAGTGTGTTTTAAAAGTTTTGAAGATGTTTAACCTCGACCGTGTTTATGGTGCATATGTTGAAACTAGGTCGAACATACCTATAGCTAGAGGGTTAAAGAGTAGTAGCGTGGCTTCTAACGCTATAGTTTTAGCCACGCTTAACGCTTTAAATGAGGAATTATCGGATGAAGAAGTGCTTAGACTAAGTGTTGAAGCTAGCATCGAGGACGGTTACAGGGGCTTGGGATGATGCATCGGCCTCGTACTTGGGAGGAGTAACGGTTACAGATAATAGAGCTATGAAAATATTAAAACGGTTTGAAATCGATGTAGACGTTAAAGCTCTAATCCACGTTCCCAAGTTTAAACGGTATACAACCAAAGTGGATCTGTCTAGGCTTAAACTCATGACTGAAGAGTTGGACTTAGCCTTTAGGGAGGCCGCAGAGGGGAAGTGGAGGACTGCGATGGTGTTAAATGGTCTAATATGCTGTTCAACTTTAGGCTACAGTCTTGACCCAATTTTAAATGCTTTGGAAGCTGGTGCATTGGCATCCGGGTTATCGGGTAAAGGTCCAGCTATAGTTGCATTAGCCTCTCAAGACTCCATAAATTCTATAAAAAAGACCTGGAGAACTTTAGATGGTGAATTGATAGAAACATCAATAAACAATAAGAAGGCTCAAATATTGAGGTGAAGAATTATGATTGCTATTATAAGAAGAGGCTCTATTGATGGCGTTTTAAATGCCCCACCATCAAAATCCCAGACACATAGATTTTACATAGCAGCCATGCTATCTACCGGGGAAAGCATTATTGAACAACCCTCCATATGTTTAGATACGAAAGCTACTTTAGACGCCGTTAAACTCATGGGGTGTACAGTTTCAGCTGGGAAATCTACCGTGAGAATCTTAGGAGATGGAATACCTAAGCCCGCTGAAGACATCGTAAACTGCCATGGCTCCGGGACAACTTTAAGGATTTTAACAGCAGTATCTTCTCTAGCACCTGGAGTAACTGTTCTCACAGGGAATAGGTCTCTAAAGAGGAGGCCGATGAGTCCTCTGCTTCACGCCCTTAACAGGTTGAATGTAAACTGTTATTCAGTTTCCGGGGGGAGGCCGCCGATAGTTGTTATAGGTGGAACCATTAGAGCGGGCCATGTGGAAGTCGGCGGTGACTTAAGCTCCCAGTATATATCAGGTTTACTATTTACCCTCGCTAAAGTCGACGGTAGATCTACCATCAGATTGACTACTCCGCTTGTTTCGAAGCCCTACGTCGATATGACTATTGACGTACTACGTATGTGCCATGCCGACGTTTCTGTTTCTGAAGACTATAGAGTATTTGAATTAAATGGTTCCTCTAAGTTTAAACCATTTAGGAGAATTGTTGAGGGGGATTATTCGTCAGCAGCCATGCTTATCGTTGCAGCCGCTATTACGGGAGGAAGATTGAGAATTAATAACCTTAGAAGGGATAGCCTTCAAGCAGATAAAGCCATAGTAGACGTTGTTAGAGCGGTTGGATGCCAGGTGGAAACCGGGGAAGATTATGTGGTTGTTGAAGGTGTTTTAGATGCTTTAGAGCCTTTCGAATTTAACGCTTCAGACAGCCCGGACTTGGTGCCTCCTCTGGCGGTTCTAGCATCGTCCTGTAGAGGAGCATCGGTAATTAAAGGAGTTTCAAGGTTGAAGTTTAAAGAATCTGATAGGGTTGAAGCTTTATCCTCTCAATTGTCCAAAATGGGAGTGAAGATCGAAACCCATGGTGATTGTATGAGAGTCTACGGTTCTCCGAAGATTAAAGGTGCCATTATAAACCCGTATGGCGACCATAGGATAGCGATGGCTTGTGTAGCGATGGCTTTAAAAGCCGAGGGGGAAACCGTTATAAAAGATGCATTATGCGTAAGGAAATCCTATCCAGAGTTTTTCACGGATCTAGCCTACCTCGGGGTTCAACTGGAACTGAGAAAATGATCATGGTTAATCATACTGCGATTGTTGAAATGCTGAAGCCACTATGAGAACAGGGTCTTTTTTAACGCCTTTAAGCGTACCTACGAAAGCACTTAGCAGAGAATTTAAAACAGTAGCTGGATACAGGGAGAGGTCTACTTTAGACCAGTCTACGTAAAGCTTGGCTGGAGGGTTTACGATAACGCATTTTCCAAGCTTAGCCCTGTTTTCAATCAGTTTCTCAGCGTAGTCGCTACATGTATCATATCCACATCTTCCACAATCCAACTTGGGAAGCATTGAAGCGTATTCTTCAACGATAAACCGTAGGACCTCATTCATGAGGTTTTCATCTTCAACGTTGGAGAAGCGGGCATTTGAATATAGTTTGGAGGCTGCTTCTTTAATATCTTCGGGTCCTACGACCATTTTCACGAGAGATTTATCCAAGTCTATGTTGAGATGCTCCTGTTTTAAAGCTGTTAGAATCTTCGGGTATGGAGAGCTTTTAAACCCCTCGTATAGAACTACGTGTGGATTTAAGATGTCTAAAAGTGCTTCTAGGTTGAAGGAGCTGTTGAACACTAGAACGTTATCGTATGGTGATTGATAGGCTACTGCTACGGGTTTCGAGTTTAAAATTCTAGCTGTACTTTTAACTTTTAAATCTACTCTTTCATGTGAGTGTTTAACTACGACCACTCTAAGCCCTCTTGAGGAGAACGTTTTAACTATGGAGGCTATTAGCCTGGTCTTGCCTGTACTCTTAAAGCCTACTATGCAGATTCTCAAAACCATTATCGGTCTAAAACTGTTGACTGAGGGTTTAAACGGTGGATTCTTCGACTTTCGCTTCGAAGTCTTCAGGTTTAATTGGGAGATCACCATCTTTAGGAATTACTCCTTTAGCTCTCAAGAACTCTCTAGTTAAAAGCCAGAAGACCATAGCTAAAGCTTTTCTACCCTTATTGTTCACCGGTATAACTAAATCAACGTTTTTAAACAGGTTATCGGTGTCGCATAGAGCTACAACAGGTATTCCAATCATAGACGCTTCTCTTACGGCCTGCTCATCCGCGTCTGGATCTGAAACCAGTAAAACCTCAGGCTCCATATAGTATTTTAAGGAGGGGTTTGTGAAAAAGCCTGGTAGAAATCTTCCGACAAGAGCCGTTGCATGTGTCAACTCACAGAACTTTAAGATCGGCATTCTAGCGTATAGTTTTGTTGATGCGACAACAATCTTCTCAGGAGGCTCAAATCTAGCGAGGAAGTTGGCCGCCAGTTTAATTCTCTCACATGTTTTAGCGATGTCTAAGACGCATAATCCATCAGGTCTAACTTTAAAGATGAAGGGTTTCATATGTCCAGTTTTAATCCTGGTACCTATTTGAATACCGTAAGGTAGTAGTGTTTCAAGAGGCAGTAGAAGTTCTTCCTTCGACTCGTATTCGTCGGACATCACTTT
>JAWCKO010000061.1:1120-7595 GCA_038851915.1 Bathyarchaeia archaeon | reverse complement strand
AGCCTTTACCGAAGTCTTTCCAAGCCTTGTAGACCATGCTGAAAAAAACGACGTTAAGATTGCAATAGAGAATTGTATGGCGAATATTGCCTATAGGCCAGACGTATGGGATGAAATGTTTAAAATAGTTCAATCCAAGTATTTCGGACTTGAATTCGATCCTTCACACCTCGCCTTCCAATTCATAGACTACATAGCAGTATTGAAGAAATTCGGTGGAAGAATCTATCACACTCACTGTAAAGACACAGAGGTGATAAAAAGTAGACTCTCATACGTAGGATATACGGGTAGTGGATGGTGGAGGTTTAGAATACCAGGTCTGGGGGATATAGATTGGCGTCGTTTCATAGCGACTCTAATAGAGATAGGATACGACTACGTGTTGAGCATAGAGCATGAAGATCCATTCTTCGAAGACGTTGAAGGATTCCGCAAAGGACTTTTAATAGGTAAGAAAACTCTATCTCAGTACTTGCCATAAACTCATATTTTTTTAAAGTAATGGCGTACGAGTGATTTCCCTAATATCCTTAAATGAGCCTATATATATGCCATCTAACAGATAGATTTCAGAGTTCTCCATGTCTATGCAACCAGTTCTTAGTATGGGGCTTATCGCTCCAATAGCTGCTTCCTCAAAATCGTCTTCGTTTATAGCTCGCCCTCTCATGAAATCGTTAAAGCTAGGCATTATTATCAATCTCTTAAAACGAAGCTCAAAATCGCTAGTTTTAATTCTCTTACTCAAATGTTGTTTTAAACGCTCAGGCTCTATATGAGCCTTAACCCAGACTCTTTTAAGAAATCTACTGTTAAACCTATCTCTAAAAGCTACAGCTGGATGTACATGGCCTATAACGAGGGTTTGACATTTGAAAAGTTCAGGTTTAGGCCAAGAATGACCATGGAAAAAACCCACCTCATCCCAGAGCGCTAATCCACCAGACTCCACTATTTCAATACCTTCTGGTGTTAAAGTTTCTAGATCCCCGTCATGATTCCCGGGAACAATAACTACTTTTTCAACCAAGTTCTTAACAGTTTTCAGAAACTCAGGCACGTCTACCCACTCGGTTTTCTCAAATCTTACAATAGCATGCTTAACGTCACCTAAAAGTATGAGCATTTGAGGTTTAAGCATAGTCAACAATTCTACTAGCTTTTTTAAAAGCCTCTTAGTCTGAGACGGAATATATATTCCATAGTCAGATAAAGAGCTTTCCCAACCTATGTGAAGATCCGCCACAGTTAAAACCGTGTAATCTTCACTTTGAATCAGAAGCGCAGGTTCTGGAAAGAATGGTTTTAGAGCAACAGTCATGTAGTCCCCCATAAGAAGCACCTAGATTAAAGCTTAACAATTTGAGCATGAGGTATGCCAGCTATACTCGCAACGGCCTCTGGATGTACAAGCTTCTCTTCTACAGCTCTATTCACAATAATGACGCCTATTAAATTAGCAGTATCAGCATTCCGAATAAGATCTATTGCTTCTTCCACGCTCATTTTAAGCCCTTTAAAGAATTTCTCGCTAACATCGAAGCATATATCTCTCTCGTTTAGAATCTTCCCAAGAAGCTCTTCATCACATACAGCTACGAGTATATAACCTTGAAACCTATGAACTTTAACGTAGACACTACACAAATATTTCACCTCGATATTACTGGCGACGAAGCACCGCACGCATCGCACTCTATGTAGAGGAAGCGCCCATATTTCTTAAGATGCGTATCGGGTCTCATGCAGACTTTGCATAGCACAAAATTCTGTACGTATCTCTCTATAAGCTTGTTTAATGTAGTTCTATCGAATTTCCCATGTATTTCAGCTATATCGTCTTTTAAAGCGCCAGCTGAACCAGCCTCCTTACAGAGGAATTTCAATAAATGCTCAGGGTCCCTATTTATGATCGATGCGATTTCTCTAAAGTTTCGCAGTAGGGTTCGGTTTCCCACTACGATGACGTCGACTGATGGAATTTTTAACCTCTCGGATTGAAGGGGTTTCCTAGGTAGAGATGACAAAGCTCTTTTAAGCATATCCTCGTAGTTTACTGAAACCATAGCGCCCAAGAAAAAATAAGTATTAACCACTACTTTAACCTTTATGTAAAAGGCTTTCACACGGGCTAAGTATAGATTCCGCTAATTTAATTCGAATACATTGCCGATTTTTAGGCAAATAACTTCATCCCCCCAAAAGTCAGAACGTTTAAAAGTAATTCTTTTAAGGAGGCTGCCATCTGTTAGATTAACAAACATGGCTAAGAGAGTGCTGGTTACAGCGGCTTTACCGTATGTTTACGCCCCCAGACACTTCGGACATTTAGCAGGAGCATACCTACCTGCAGATATATACGTCAGATATAGGAGGCTTAAAGGCGATGATGCAATATACGTATGCGGTACAGATGAAAACGCAACTTCCGTTATACTTGAGGCCATGCGGTTTAAGATTTCACCGAAAGAGTTGTGCGATAGAAACTACGTTATTCAGAAAACTGTTTTTGAAAAGCTCGGAATAAGCTTCGACATATACTCTAGGACTTCTCTACCCATACATTTTGAAACCGTCGAGGAATTCTATAGAACTCTTTACAATAGAGGTTTCATATATGAGAAAAACATTAAACAACTTTTCTGTCCAAAATGCGATATTTTTCTACCAGATAGATTTGTCAAGGGGGTATGTTCGTACTGTGGAGCATCAGACCAGTATGGTGATGTCTGTGAAAAATGTGGAAGATGGTATGATGCTTGGGAACTCATAGATCCTAAATGTGCAATCTGCGGTACTAAACCAGTTTTAAGGGAAAGTCTTCACTATTTTCTTAAACTATCAGCTCTTACAGATAAAATTCTACAGTATGTAAAGCTTAAAGGCTCTAATTGGAGAAAAGCCACATTAAATAAAACCTTATCTTGGCTTCTGAAGGAGGGTTTAAAAGATAAAGACATAACCAGAGACTACGATTGGGGTCCACCCGCCCCTTTTCCGAAGGCTAAAGGTCAAGTTATATACAACTGGGCTGAAAACCTCCTAGGCTACATATCAGCTACAAAACACTGGGCTATTGAACATAATAAGCCTGAAAAATGGGTTGAATACTGGAAAAAAAGCGATGTGGAACTTTACTGTTTTATAGGTAAGGACAATTTATTCTTCCATACGATTCTTTTCCCAGCTCTCCTAATCGCCTATGGAGATTATGTGCTACCAGAAAACGTTGTAGTAAGCGAATTCGTTAATCTAGAAGGGGAGAAGCTCTCTACGAGTAGAGGATGGGTAATATGGCTCCACGAAATGCTTGAAAAATTTCATCCAGATATGGTACGGTACTATGCTATAGTAATAGCTCCAGAGCATAGAGATACTGATTTTAAATGGAAAGATTTCCAGGCAAAGATAAACAATGAGCTTATAGCAAATCTTGCGAATTTTGTAAACAGGGTTTTAACACTTCTCCACAAACTTTCAAATGGAATGATCCCAGAACCAGAAGAATTGGATGAATATGATAGGAGGGTACTCAGCGAAATAGATAGAACTACCGAAAGAGTAATGATGGAAATCGAGCGGTTTGAGTTTAAGAAAGGTCTTAAGGAGATTATGAAGCTTTCATCTCTTGGAAATAGTTATTTGAATACTAAGAAGCCTTGGAGCGACATCGATGCGGCGCCGTCAACACTATACGTAGTATCTCAAATAGTCTACGCTATTTCGGTATTGTTGATACCATACCTACCTTTTACAGCAGTCGAAGTCAGACGCATGCTTAATCTACCTGAAGACTTAAACCCAGTAAGGTGGAGTTCTCTTAAAGAGGTGCTTAAACCCGGACATAGGGTTTCTAAACCCAGACCTTTATTTAGAAAAATTCGAGATGAAGATACCATATCTGAAGTAGATAAACTTGAAAAATTGAGGATTGGGTATGAAATTAAAACTAGATCTTCACGTTCACACTAATACCTCTGGAGACTCTTTGATTAGTCTTGATGAGGCTTTAACTGAGGCTAAGGTTAAAGGCTTAGATGGTCTTGCCTTAACTGAACATGAGATGCCTTCAACGGTTTCTGGTTTCATGAGGGATATTATTATCATACCTGGTTTAGAGGTACGTACGTCCATAGGTCATGTACTAGTTCTAGGGGTAGATCAGTGGAGGCTTAAACCCGGCTTAAAACCCATAAGGATAGTCTTAGAAGAAGCTAAGAGGTGTGGAGCAGTTACAGTTTTAGCACACCCTTTCCCTAGAACGCTAATCCCTTCATTTATACTTCAAATCAGGCAATCAGGGTTGGATGCTTTAGAAGTCTTAAATTCGGGTACCATTCTCTTCCCATTATCATCTAGAGTTAACATGAGGATGTCTTTTAAATTCAATATACCAATGACCGCTGGAAGCGATTCCCACATACCTAGAACGATAGGATATGCGTATACGGTTGTTGAAACACCTTCAACTAGCGTAGAGGACATTTTAGAATCCGTTAGGAAGGGATTGACAGATGTTTATGGGAAACCGAGCGGCTTAAAAGCTAAACTTGAGAAGAGAGTTCATGGGAAAATGTTTGAACAATTTTCTCCGCTATAAACTCTGCGGGATTTACCATAGAAGCTAAAAGTTTTCCAGCTTTCCTCTCAAAATCAGCCTTTTCTTGGAACTCTAGGAAACTCTCTATAAGTCTTAAAGCTTCTTCTGAGTTGGAGACCTTAAATAGGAGACCCTTACCTATGAGGTATTTCTCAACGTATGTTTCTCCACCGGGGTAGCATGAAATCACTGGAACACCCAATAAAGCGGCTTCAGCGTTCATAGTGCCTCCACCTCCTACAAACACCGTAGCTAAGTACAAAAGGTTTACAGCATCGATTGTTTTTTCCAATACTAGAGCCCGCCCACCAAATTTTTCCAAGATTTTCTGCAATTGCTCCTCATACCTAGGTATTATAACTGGTTGGATGGCAAACCTTTGAATGGCTTTCATAGCTATCTCTTCGACGAGCCCGCCCATGCCAGATATATACGACGCTTGACTTTCTTCAAGCCTGAATACTACTATTGGCTTTTCCTCGGATAGCCCTAATGATCTAACAGTATCTAGGTTCGGTTTAAAGTCCTTAAGCCATGCAACAGGATCTAAAGCTCTGTATTTAAAAATTCTAGAGGGCTCTATACCGTACACGGTCCAAGCACTTTTAGGTATAATCCAAGGCGTGAACAGCATTTTAGACAGTGGAATTGATAGTCGTGCCACAGCGTTTGAATGTGGACTATCATTCACAGCTACGTGGGGTATGTTCAATCCAAAGGCTATTCTAGACGCTTCCGGAGAAGAGAAGGATACAACTATATTGGGGTTGATTTTCTGGAAAACCTTCTTAAGTTCTATCATCCGCTCCAAACTGGCTTCAAGCTTCCCATCAAGCGTTGCCCCACCATACCTACCTATTAAGTAAGCCTCTTCACCTAAAGCTTCTAAGAGTCCTATAACTTCTCTAAATACTCTAGCCGTTTTACAGACTTCGAAACCCCGCTCCTCAAGCCTTTTCCCTAAAACTGAGAAAAACCTACATTGTTTTGGCGTTAAAATATCAAGCAGGATCTTCATCAGACATTTTAACAATAGCAGAATGAATTAAAGCTTTATTGAAGAATTTCCAATTCTTAGAGGGTATAATTTAAATTCTCTTAGTTAGAATTTTAGAGTACTAATACATACGCAGAGGTTGCGTCTTTTATGACCAATATAATGGATTTAAAACCCGAGGAAGTTCCTGGTATGCTTACTAAAGGAGACCTTAAACTGAGCGTAATAGGCTGTGGAGTAATGGGTCTACCGTTAGCCTGCCTTTACGCTGATAAAGGGATTGAAGTTTATGGAGTAGATGCAAACGTAGAACTTGTTGACAAGCTTAAGCGTGGTATAATTTTAAACTCTGAGCCAGGACTTCAAGCACTTCTTCAAAAAGTGCTCAGGATGGGAAAATTTCACCCAACCACAGACGTTAAATTCGCCGTTAACGATTCTGATATAGTCATGATTGTCATATCGGCTTCAGTAACTCAACTCGGTATTCCAGACTACTCCCCCCTCCGTAAAGCTGCAGAAGATTTAGGTATGTGTGTAAAGAGGGGCAGTCTTATTATTCAAAGTAGTACAACTGGTCCGGGTGTAACCGAAGAAGTGGTTAAAGAGAGAATTGAAGCACTGTCTAATTTAAAGGCTGAGCAGGACTTCGGTTTTGCTTATAGCCCCCTCAGAGGAGCGGAAGGCTCATTGCTGAGGGATCTTGCAAGTTATCCTAGGGTTGTTGGAGCGGTTGGACCTAAAAGTCTTGCTATCAGTGAGACTGTTTTAAAAACAGTTGTTGAGGGAGGAATCGTTAGAGTTAGAGATATTAAAACAGCTGAAACTGTCAAACTTTTTGAAAACTTCTATCGGTTTGCCACATTGGTTATTAG
>JAWCKO010000061.1:0-1110 GCA_038851915.1 Bathyarchaeia archaeon | reverse complement strand
TGTGAAAAAATAGGGGTAGATTATGTTGAAGTATTGGAGGCTGCTACAACTCAACCATTCTGCCATCTTCTTAAACCTGGCATAGGTGTAGGTGGTCATCTGCCTAAGGATGCTCAACTCCTACAGAACTCAGCTGAAAACGTTAATTTCAGCTTACGTACGCTCAAAGTGGCTTTAAAAGTAAATGATGTTCTCCTTAAATATGATTATGCGCTTGTGATGAAAGCTTTAAGAAGGCTTGGGAAGCATCTTAGACGCTCTAGGATACTTGTACTTGGGTTAAGCTTTAAACCAAACGTTAAAAACGCTAGGAACTCTTACAGTCTTAGATTGGCAAACGAGCTAATGAAGAGGGGAGCCGAAGTGGTGGTGTATGATCCATATTTTACGCGGGATGAAATTAGAGGTATGGGCTTTAAAACGTCTTTAAGCCTTAAGAGGGCTCTCAGAGACGTTGATTGCGTAATCATAGCTACGCCACACGACGTATTTAAAAATATAAGCTTAAGCGACTTTAGAAGACCTAATAGTAAAACCATAGCCATAGTAGACTTCGGCAGAATATTTAACCGTGAAAAAGTTGAAGAAGCCAACCTTATATATGTCGGTGTGGGAGCTGATTCTGTTGACTAAGGTAGCGGTCATAGGTGTAGGTTTCTGGGGTAGAAACCACGCTAGAGTCTATAGCGAGATAGAGGACGTTGAACTTGTCGCGGTATGCGATATAGACCTTGAAAGATCTAAAAGCGTAGCTAAAAGGTATGGATGTAGAGCATACAGCGATTTCAAGGAGATGCTTCTTGTTGAAAAGCCGGACGCTGTGAGCATATGCACACCAACGACTACACATTTTGAAATAACATCTGAAGTCTTAAAACATGGGGTACACAGTTTAACGGAGAAGCCTTTATGCAGCACTTTAGAGGAGGCTGAGAAACTTCGAAATTTAGCTTACAGTTTAGGGCTTAAACTCATGCCTGGCCATATAGAACGTTTTAACCCGGCCGTGGGGAGGATTAAGACATTGATAGATGATGGCGTACTCGGCCGGATTATCCTCATAACCGCTAGAAGAGTTTCTAGGTGGCCTTAACGTATAGGAGATGTAGG
>JAWCKO010000060.1:0-7607 GCA_038851915.1 Bathyarchaeia archaeon | reverse complement strand
CACCCCTATCGCATATTTCTCTAAACCCTTTAAAATCTATCTCTCTCGGGTATGCACTGGCGCCGGCAACGATCATTCTAGGTTTGTTTTCTAAGGCAAGCTTCTCAACTTGACCGTAATCTATAAGCTCTGTGGATCTATCTACACCGTAATGTATAAACCTATAGAGTATTCCTGAGAAATTTATGGGACTACCATGTGTAAGATGCCCTCCGTGGGCAAGATCCATGGCTAAAACCGTGTCTCCAGGTTTTAGAAACGCCAGGTAAACAGCCAAGTTTGCTTGAGAGCCAGAGTGGGGTTGAACGTTCGCATGGTCAGCATTAAAGAGTTGTTTTGCTCTTTCCGCGGCTATGCGTTCTATTTGATCGTACACTCCGCATCCACTGTAGTATCTCCTACTAGGATAGCCTTCTGCATACTTGTTGGTTAAGACGGTTGCATGAGCCTGTATTACGGCTTCATCTGCGTAATTTTCAGAGGCTATTAGGTTTATTCCATAAACTTGCCTATCCAGCTCTTTTAAAATAAGCTTAGCTATTTCCGGGTCTGCTCTCTCAACAAGGTCCAGCTTTCTTAAAAAGCCCATAGGGTTTACACCTCTATCCTACCCCTACCTGGGATCCAATCTATAGTCCTTCCCAAGATATTCTTCTTCTCCCTATACTGGTAGATTTCTCTGACGATTTCAGCCAGTCTCCTACGTTTATCAAGAAGACTTGGACTACCTATATCGCTCCTATAGAATAGCTCCCATCCATCTAAAAGCCTGATGTATGGTATGCATTTCTCCACTATTTCCGAAGCCTCCTCTACCGTCTCAGACTCAGCGTAGATTTCACATGCCCTAGAGCCGCCTGTAACATACGACCCATCTACAGTATCAACCGAACTCCAGAAGACTTTCCCCCCTATTTTCTCGATAGTTCTCTCGTCAACCCATATCGGATGCCCTTTAGCAAGCTCTCTATGATCGGGATAACCCCTAGGTGCTAAGCACTTTATAACCGTAGCCTCCTCTCTAAACTTAAGCTTTACTTTGGCTAAGCTTTGACTCGCTATGGCTTCGCAGATTTCAACCATGTCTGTTTCAAGAAGCGGTAGAATGTTTTCGCCCTCGGGCTGTCCGAAACGGCTGTACATTTCTATGATTGTCGGACCCCATTTATCGGTCAGCATCATCTGCCCGGCTATAACACCCTTATACTCTTCGTCAGACTCTTTTTGAACGGCTTCAACCAGTTTTCTAACTATCTCTACTGAACTGTTGTACTCCTCCATGGTTATGAATGGAAGGGTTGATCCTCTGCCTTTTATAGAACCCATTCCACCGGTTTCTGGACCTATGTCTTCGTTGAAAGCGTGTTTATTATCTTGAACCAGGGGCATGGGTAGAACTGTTCTACCATCGCAGAAACAGTGTAAAGTGTACTCTGGGCCTTCAACCTTCTCTTCTAGAAGAATACGGTCCTCAATATCAGAGTACTCGCTCATGTATTTTTCAAACACTGCAACGGCGTGTTTAGTTTTAACATCTCTCTTCTCCTTAGATAGGTATGCTTGAAGATCTGCTATTACTTTAACCCCCTTCCCTCCGGCTTGTCTAGCGGGTTTTATTGCTAAGCTTTCGGCATATTCGTTTATATACGCTATTGCATCTTCAATATTTCTAAAGGCTTTGAATCTAAGCCTCCCAGGTACCTCATACTTCCACATGAGGCGCCTCATAAAAGCCTTAGACATCTCTATCTCCGCTAGGGCTCTCTTGGCTCCTATACAGCATATCCCTCTACGTTCAACTTCGTCAGCTACGCCGTGGAACAGCGGCTCTTCGGGGCCTACGAATACGAAGTCTACGTTAAGACTCTCAGCGTAATCGGCGACTTGCACTGGATCTGTTGGCTCTCCCTTTTTAAATCCTCCGCCAGTAGACTTGCAGATTCTAGCCACGCCGGGGTTTATAAGCTTCATTATGCTGTAAACCTTGGGCTGTTTAACACTTCTAGAAAAAGCCTCAGTTATAGCCTGCTCTCTAGAGCCGTCACCGACTACTAAAACCTTCACTATACCCACCCTGCAGTTTCACGTATAAGTGAAAAAAGTAACATGCCTTTAATCTTTATTGATTGATTTTTGTAAAAATTAAACTGGGTATTCACCCGTGAAGCATCCTAAACATAGTCTATCTCTAGTGAGTCCAATGGCTTCAAGAAGCCCCTTCATACTCAAATAGCTGAAACTATCAGCTCCTACGACTTGAGCTATTTCATCTGATGTTAACGCTTTACCTATGAGTTCATCTTCAGGTGGTACAGTAGCTCCATATGGGCAGCTGGCAACTATCGCCGGGCTTCCAATTTTCACATGGACTTCTTTAGCACCCTTCTTCCTAAGAAGGTAGACCGTGTTTCTTAAAGTAGTTCCTCTGACAACACTATCATCTATAAGGATGACGCGCTTGCCTTTTACGCTTGTTTGTATCGGATTAAGTTTAAGCTGAACACCTACAAGCCTCTCAAATTGAGTCGGTTTAATAGCCGTTCTAACAGACCTACCTGTTCTAACGAAGCCCGTCTCCACAGGTATACCCGTAGCTTGCGAATAAGCCATTGCAAAAGGTACTGCCGTCTCAGGAACACCTATGACAACGTCTGCTTCAACTGGATTCTCTTTGGCGAGAAATAACCCTATACGTCTTCTCACATCGTATACTGGTATACTGTTCACCACTGAGTCTGGCCTTGCATAGTACACGTATTCAAAACTACAGTAGGCGGTTTTACTACGTGAGTGTAGCAAGGTTCTCCTTACACTAAATAATTCCGTTGTTATGACTTCTCCGGGTTCAACCTCTCTAGATAGATCAGAACCTATTACGTCTAATGCTGAAGACTCTGATGCAAAAACAGCTAAATCGAATCCTAGTCCTCCAACACATAGGGGTCTGATGCCCATAGGGTCTCTCCCAGAGACCATACGTCCATCATCTGTTAAAGCTATAAAGCTATATCCTCCTCTAAATTTCTCCATAACTGTTAAAGCTGCTTGATCAAGGTCGCTTCTCAAAGATTCTCTAATTAGAGCCGAACCAAAGTCTTCTGGGTTTTTATCTACTAAAGCCCCAGAAAATGCTAATACCATAGATCTACCGTTGTTTTTTACCAATAGAGGTTGTAGCAAGTCTGGATTCGTTGAGACAGAACCGCATCCTATATTCCCTTTAAGCTCTTGAAGATCCCCCTCTTTAAAAGCCTCCTCGGCCAGCCCTCTATAGGCTTTTCTGTAAAACTTATTCTCTTGAAACGTTGCTATCCCAGCTGATTCTTGACCTCTATGCTGTAGGCCCATAAGTCCATAGTAAAGGAACCTCGACACAGTCCAGTTTTCATCGAATGCAAATATTCCGATTAAACCACTCATTTTCTACTCACTCTCTTTTTCCCTAAAAACGGCCTAATTCTCTCGGGATATTCACCTGTCAAACAGGCTAGGCAGAGCTCATCCCTAGGAAGACCTATTGCTTCAACCAGATAATCAACCGTCATATATGTTAAACTGTCAACGCCTATAAGCTTTCTAATATCTTCTATGCTCCTCCCACAGGCGATGAGCTCCTCAAATGTTGGAAAGTCAACGCCCATGTAACATGGCGCTATTAAAGGTGGACATGTTATTTTAAGATGTATCTCCTTCGCTCCGGCTTTCCTAAGCATCGACACTATCGCCTTAGAGGTTGTTCCTCTAACGATACTATCGTCTATGAGGATTATACGTTTACCTTCTAAAACCTGCTTCAGAGGGTTCAGTTTAAGTCTTGCAAAATAACCTCTATCTCTAGGCATTATGAATGTTCGAAGAGCATATCTGTTAACGCCAAACCCCTCCATTACAGGTATACCGGATTTTGATGAAAAACCTAGAGCAGCTATTCTACTGGTCTCGGGAACAGGAACCACGTAGTCAGCCTCTACTGGATTAAGCTCGGCTAATTTCCCACCAAGCTTCCATCTAACGCTGAAAACATCTACACCTTCCACTGTTGAATCTTGGCGTGAAAAATACACCCATTCAAACATGCAATGGGCGTGTCTACTAGAGCATGTCTTTAACCGTGTCATCTCCCCGTCTTTTATGACATTTATAGAGCCCGGCGGCACATCCTCGATGAAAGTTGCATCTACTGCGTCTAACCCAGATGTCTCAGATGAGAATACGTATGCCTCAAGGTCTTTTAAATATCCTACGCATAACGGTCTAAAACCGTATGGATCTCTAAAAGCCACGATTGAACCGTCTTCAGCCAGTAGAAGTGCCGAATAGGCGCCTCTAAGCTTCTCCATCCCACACATGACCGCGTCTGTAAGATTTGAACTACGTTTAAGGGCTTTAGATATCAAGAAGCCTATAACTTCAGAGTCTGATGTTGTTTTGAATAGGTAGCCATCGTGTTCAAGTTCAACTCTAAGTTCTTCGTAATTCGCTATCGTACCGTTGAAGCATAGTGCAAACTTGAGTTTGGATTCAAACTCCATCGGTTGTGCGTTGATGATGTCTGAAGAGCCGTAAGTTGAATATCGTACGTGTCCTATTCCGATGGGCGCGCTTAAACTCTTCAGAATACTATGATTGAAAACCTCTATTACAAGGCCTAAGCCTTTAAACGTTTGGATTCTACCGTTCTTCAGAACGGTCATTCCTGTGGACTCCTGCCCTCTGTGCTGTAAAGCTAAAAGACCGCCGAATATCATTGGTGAAACGTCCGCCTTATCTAAGTTAGATGAAACGGAGAAGACGGCGCAAGCCTCTCTACAATTCATCGGAGTTGTCATTAACGTAGATTAGTGAATAAACATGAATGAAATAAACCTTTTTTACAGATTTCTGACTATTTGGATTTACCTTAAATCTTTCCAACCAAATACTTTCTATTCAACGTTTTACTGCTATTATAACACCTATGAGAAAACCCACAGCTATTGGAAGAATCGTCAGTATTCCCAAGACGGATATGATTGTTTGAACTAAAGAATATGTCTTCTGCCAGTCTAAGCCCATCTTCGAGAAGAACTCTCCCAATCCTCCAAGTTGCCATATGTCGAGAAGCAACCCTATTAGTACAATGGCTACTAGAGCCAGAATATACTTGAGAACCTTAGCTGAAAAGTAGCCTAAAAGCAAGCCTAAGCAAAACTTTATGGCAAAAGATGCGAGTACTATTGGATTGGACATAAGCTCTGAAATTACCGATTGTAGATCTACACCTTCCTCGGCGAAGCAGGGACTCACAGTAGAAAACACTAATAGCACCGCAATGAATAACGGTAGACTTCGCTCTTTACTCATGTTCATAACACTTACTTAATCCTCGTTCGACTATTTAAAAGGAGTGGCGGCAAAATCATAGATAGTAAGCCGCAGCATCTTTAGAAGTTACATCAGCGATGTATCTTCTATCAGCCGCATTTTTCTCGTTTACTACCATGGGGAAAAATACCGTGGCCTACCATCTATAAAACATAACATTAAAACTTCTATCTATAACTACGTCTACTCCTATCTAAAGCGGCTGATAGTGCCATGGTTAAATACGTCCCAGACCTATGCTGATTTAATTGCCGTGTGGAAATCAGTCTTAAATAACAACCAGTGGCATTTTCTAACTGAGGTGTTAACCTCTTGAATTGTAGAAGTCTAAAAGTAGAGTCTATCGATAAAGATATCATTAGTGTAAGAAGTAGTTTCTGGGAGGTCTTACACGATCTTAGAAAAGGTGGTTGCATATCTAGCATCAGATTTTTCCACGGAAGTGGTGAAAATATTTTGCAAAGTCCCATAATGTCTTACTTTGGCTCTTACCAGGACGTATTGAATCGTAATGCAGATATTAGAGTGGCAGATAAAGATGGATTTATAGAGGTTGAAGTACGTGGCGGATTGAAGGACATACACGGCTCTACGATAGACATCAACTACGTCTACACGTACAAATACTCCGAGGGTTACATTAAAATCACACAGAATTATACATTTGAAAAGCCTGTGGCTGACATAGGGCAAGTGGGAGTAGGCTGTATGAATCTAACATCTAAATTTAGCTATTTTGCCGCAAGACCTTCGCATGTTAGAGCCGATAAGCCGTATGGTAACTGCGCGGCCGTATGGGGGGAGGTTTATTTCGACGGTAAACCAGTGTTTGAAGAGAAGAATATACCCCTCTATATGGCTGTTTTCAATCCTGGAGTTGAAGGTATAGAGTTTATTCCCGGCTCCGATTTAGAAGAATGGACTAAACAATTGACCGATGGTAAGGATCAGGGGCTTTTCCAGATTAAGGGAGAACCTGAGCCGCTGAGCACTAGAATCATAATAGAGCCTTTTAACTTTAGAGTCGTAGGTCGCAGTAGTCCACGCTTCTCAAGTAGCTATATTTTCCATTACTACTTAGGGCTTCCTAAGGTTCGGGATAAACTGCCCAGAAAATACATGCATATGTCCTTCAATAATCATCCATGGCCTAGCGATGAAGATATACGTAGATGGGCGTATAAAGGTGTAACGGTTGTCCGCATCCATAATGACTATCATCCCAGTGGAGACTTCTGGCATGATGGATCATGGCCACCATACGATGAGAAAGGTATGCGTGAGCTAAAGCATGTTATAGATACATGCCATAGATACGGGATAAAGATAGTACCGTACTTCTCACTGTATGAGATTAATCCTAAGTCTGAAGCCTTCGCAGATGGATACATTGTTTGGAGGAGGACGATTGATGAGAGAGGTTTCCTGATAGAGACTTATCCGCCTAACTACTTCTTCGGGTTTGGAATGTGCCTTAAATCCGGTTGGAAAGAGTTTCTAAAGAAGTATGTGGAGAAGGTTGTTAAAACGTTGGGTTTTGACGGGGTTTACTACGATTATGCCCACTACTGGTTCTGCAACAATAAGCGCCATAGTGAAGGAGATCATACGAATATCGACGAGTTGATTGAGTTCCTAGAGTATACTAGGGGCTTGATTGGAGAAGATGGCGTAGTATTGCTTCACCAGTCTGGCTGGCTTCCATCTGTGCTTGTGGAAAACTACGCTGACGGTCATATAATGTTGGAGGATTGGTCTGACTGGAGTGAGCTGCCTCCACTTGAAAGATTTCCACCGAATACTCTACACCTCAGGTTTATGAATGTTGCACCTAAAATTCCATGCTCCCTCTATCAAGCAGTTGACGCTGTTAAATCGCCTTGGGATCTATCTGCGAAGTGTTCAGTACTAGGGGCTTTCCCATGGCAAAGTCTAGGTCCTGCAGCTGAGCCAGTACTTGCCCTGTTTGAGGCTTTCAGGGCCTTCGACCTTTCCCAGTTCAAGTTTAAAGATTACACTACGGGGTTTGTAAAAACAACAAATGAGGCTGTGAAGGGCGCGGTCTACTTTAATGAAGATAGGGTTTTAGTTGTTCTAGCTAATGTTGAAGATAAACCTGTAGAGGGCTTCAAGTGGACTGTGGATTTAGAAGGAATTGGACGGTATTCAACGTGTAAATATCACGTGGTCGATAGCCTTGGGGAATCCATCCTACTGGTTGAAGGAAGAGATTTAGTTGAAAA
>JAWCKO010000059.1:0-7609 GCA_038851915.1 Bathyarchaeia archaeon | reverse complement strand
TGTAGAAAAGATTAATAATTTTTAGAAGGACAAGCATATTCAATAACGGTGTTCCTTTTGAAAATTGGATACGCATCGTCTATAATTACCCCTCCTGTTGGGGTACGTCTTTCAGGCTATGCGTCTAGAGTTCAACCGTCTGAAAACGTTCACGACAACCTGATTTGCCGTGCCCTATACTTTGACGATGAAGGCGAGGTCTTCGCAATAGCAGTCCTAGACCTTATTGGAGTAAGCTCCGAGCTTTTACAGTATTTCCAAAACTTGACTTCGAAGATGTTGAACGTGGATAAGGGTAAGCTCGCAATAGCTGCTACGCATACTCACGCTGGTCCAGAGCCAGATCAAGAGCTCAGTAGATACATCGCTAGAGTAGCTGCTGGAACCGTCTACATGGCTAGTAGAAAGCTTGAAGACGTTCAGCTCTACTCTGGAGTCGGATCGGCTGGCGCGATTGTAGTGAATAGGAGGAATCCAAGCTCCGATCTTGTAGACCCTAGGGTTCACGTGGTTTCCTTCAAACGCGGCTCAGCCTATAAAGCTCTACTGGTCAATTTTACATGCCACGCCGTAGTCATGGGACATAACAACCTTCAAATAAGCGCCGACTATCCCGGTGCTTTAAACCGCTACGTGGAGATGCTTACAGGAGGCTCTTCGCTATTCATCAACGGTACATGTGGCGATGTAAACCCGCTAACGCCTAAGACGGATTTAACAAGAGTATATGATAGAAGCGTTGGGACTTTTGAAGACGTAGATTGGATGGGCCGTGTTCTCGCATGTGAATCGGTTAAAACGGCGGAATTATCCACATCTGAGAAGCCTACTCTAAGGGTGAAGAACTCCACTGTTAAAGCTAGGATTTGGAAGCCTTTAACAGTTGAAGAAGCTAGGCGAGAACTTGAGACTTTAGAGAAGTCTAAAGAATCTTCAGACGCATATCGACGTTATACTGTTGAAGCTAAGATCCGCATCTTAGAGAAGTTTAAAGACGTAGAGTACCTCGGCCTTCCAATAACCGTTCTAGCGCTATCTGATGGCACCGCTTTAGTAATGCTTCCAAGCGAAATACTCGTCGAAGTAGGTCTTAAAATAAAGGAAAACTCTCCCTTCAAAAATACGCTTGTAGCTGGATACTGCAACGGATACTTCGGATATATTCCGGTTGAAAAAGCATACGATGAAGGTGGATACGAGGCAACTTTTCCAACGTGTATAGTTGAGAGAGGCACGGGGGAGAAGCTCGTGGAGGAGTCGCTGAAGCTTCTATCGGAGATCCGTTAACCTACTCCAACATGAAGTTAACAATTTGAAAAGTTTAAATTAACGTAGAAACCACTAGTACAAGGGGTATCCTCTTGAGTGAGGAGGTTAAAGAAGTTACCATAGAGGACTTGAAGAATACTCCACGGTATGAACTCTATAGGAAAATGTCAGCTATGATGAAGGGTTCTCCAAAGCCTGGACGCTACGTAGAGTTTCTACCCACGGTTTTCAATACGGTTTTAGCAATGGGGGAGAAAGACCCCATCATCATGTTTGAGAAAGTCATCGATGAGCTTAGAATATTGTGGAATCTCTCGCCCAGCATGCCTGTAAGCGGACCCTGGCATCATACAATCGTCCCAGGCGTTTTAATAGCCTCCCTAAGAAATAACGGCTATCCCTTTACAGATGAAGATGTGGAGGAAGCTTTAAAAAGAGGCTCCCTCGTTCCAGCCGCGGCTTGCGGCTTCCTTGGGGCATGTGGAGCCGCCGTCGGGCTGGGCATAGCTGTAAGCATAATTACCAAAGCTACACCATACCATGATAGGGAGAGAAGTTTAACTTTGAAGTACTCGGCTGAAGCGATTACACTAGTGGCTAAACATGGGGGTCCTCACTGTTGTAGGCTTGCATCTTACGTGGTCATACTGCATGCCGTTAGAGTTTTCGAGAAAGAGTTCGGATATGAACTCCCAACACCAAGCCCTAGAGAACTCGTAGGTAGATGTACACTATGGGAGGAAAACCCGGTCTGCCACATGGAAAGATGCATGTTCAACCTCCTAGTCCGTAAACTAGCTAAAGGAAGGAAAAAAGCTAATAACGCTAAAAGCTGAAGATTCTGTAGTGATCTACTCTATTAAAAGTAGAGGTGTATACAGATGTCTTCACATAATGGTGAAGTGGAAAACGTTATAGAGGCTATTGCCAAGCAGTTGAACATATCCAGGGAGGAAGCTAGAAGCCTCCTACATAGGTACGTCTGCATTGGAATCTGCGGATGGTATGAAAGAGAGGCTGAGAAAACAGGGTTTGCAACTTTAAAATTAAGGGATGAACAATTTAAAATAGTGGCGGATTATATTCAAAAGTTCGTCAGCGGCATATCTATGGAAGAGCGTATGAAAAGAGTCCACATACATCTATGCCCGAGAGGTCCATGCTCTAAATGAAACGAGAATGCTAACTCTCAGAACCATAAGTTTCATGCAGGTCAGCCCACCATAGTACATGGTTGATTCAAAACCTGGCTCCACGTAGCACTCTAGCATTTTATTCTCTGAAATTTCACATTTAGTCGTGCATACGGTTTTAGAAAATACAACGGTGAACTTATCGGAGCCGTGTGAGGGCTGGAAAAGGCTTCTCTATAAATTTTAATAATGTCGTTAAATCACGGAAGATGGTGGAGACGGTTTACGGGGGTAAAGGAGGAACAGTTAGACTCCCGTGAGAGATACAGAGTTTAATAACTTAAAATAATGACCTTTGAAGGTGTTTCCCCCACACTTTGATTTTAAATTTATCGTTTTTCTTGCTTCACAGATCTAGAGAGTTTATCCATAGATGTTTTAAGCAATAGCTTCCCCCTTCTAAAATCTTTTTAAGAGTACAGTAGAGTAGTTGATTATAGTTTGGATATTAAATCCTATCTAAGTAATTTATGTAGGAAGCTTGTAGAATTCGACCCTGACGTAGTTGAAATAGTGCAGTTCGGCTCGTCTGTTTATGCTCCTAAGTATGCTAGGGATGTAGACCTTTTCATAGTGACTAAGCGTAAAAAGGATTATGGCAGATACTTCGACTTAGCCAATCCATGCGATGCACCAATAAACGTAGATATAATAGTCCATGAAATTGGGGAGGCACTGAGGGAAGACTTCTTAAGAAATATATTGGGTGCCTTCAACATACTTTACGGAAGTGGAGATTGCATTAGAGGTCTTTCGAAAAGCCTCGGCGATCCGACGTTTGATCATGCCGAGTCGTACATTAGGGGCGCTTTAGAAGATTTTAAACTTTCCAAGGAGGCATTAGACCCGTTAGATAAGGATAGGAGGATAAGGGAGGCTTTTGACGCACTCTTTCACGCCGCCAGGATAGCGTCAATGGTCTACCTGTCGACTGAGGTAGCAAGATGGGGGATGGTAAGGAGAATGCTTCCAAACCCGTATGCGGAGGAGTTTGAACAAATGATAGAGAAGTTGCATATAGAATACTTTTACCGTGGAGACTATCCAAAAGAAAACCTAGAGCAGGAGTTTAACAGGTGGCTTACTAAAGTGAAGGATTACATAGATAGACTTAAAACGGAGGTCAAACGAAGAACTGAAGAATAGATAGTTAACAAGCATAATAGGAGGTGCATAATAAATCCAAAGGTAGACAATTACAGTTACTCTAACTTAGGTTACTCACATTTCTGACATGTGCGTGCTTAACTCTATTTTTTGCCTCTCAGATCCAACGGTAACTTTAATCATTGCGAAAGAGTATTTCACTGTGAATTGACGTATTTTAAGGATATTTCTAGAAAAATTGTCGAATGTTTAAAGGTTAAATATGGGGATAAACTCTCGACAATCATTCTCTTTGGTTCAACTGTTCAGGGTAGAAGAAGACTTGAAAGCAACTTAGATGTAATCGTAATTCTTACGAACAGTATGGAGAATAATAGGAGCGTCCGTAGCGATCTTAAAGACATCATGGTAGAGTATGGGATGCCAATAGACCCTCTAATATTTACCGTGGATGAATTTAAACATATGTTGGAACAAAGGCATCCTTTAATCCTAGGAATATCATTAGGTTACAAAGCCATATATGATAGACTTGGAATGGACGGGCTCTTAAGTAGATTAGAAGGTTCTCTGTATAAGGATGGATGGAGGAGGTACAAGTAGGGTGGGCTCTGGATCAAGCCTAAACCTTGAGCTGGCTAAAGCTCAAATCGAAGAAGCCAAGGTTTTTCTAGTTTTCTAGAATCGGCTAAAGACGACTTTAAAGCTGAGAGGTATGCTAGAGCCGTTTTCAACTCTCAATAATGCATTAAACTTGCTATGAAGTCCGCTTTAACGAGGTATCCGGTGGTTAGAGGTAGGAGAATTTGGCAGCCTTCTAAAGAGTATAGACGTGAACAGGCTGAGGAAGCCATCAGAAGTGCTGAGAAGGCTCTCCTAGTTATAAGCAAGTATTTGAAAGAGTGTTTTGGAGTTTAAATGTTGATGTACTTTTAAGTACTTGATTTAAACCCTTGGCTGTTATACTCTAGCGTGCTAAGATTTGATTATTTTAATCCATCTACCCGGGTCTCCTTGAACTACTTCAAACTGCGTGACTCCGGCTTCTTTAAGCCAATCCTCTATCCTCCAGTTCTCTGGAGCTAGATACTGTCTACCTCTGGGGCTATTGAAGAACCGTCTTATTCTCTCTCCAAGCTCTCTCCTTACATGCTCCGGCATGTTCTTGGTTAATCCTCCGCCTATGAAGGTTCTCCCCCCTCCAGCCAATGCTTCATATATTTCTCTGAAAGCTTTCACATGGTTTTTCCAAAAGGGTATGGATCCTCTGCTAACTACTAAGTTTACCGAATTAGGCTTAAACGGTAGATTATGTACATCTGCCCTAATGGCTGAAACCCTCTCCCCAACCTTGAAATACTCGGCGTTTTTCAAACCGCCCACCAGAGCTTTTCTATCAACATCTAGAAGTAGAACCTCAAGCTGGGTTAGTTTAGCAAGCTGTATTCCAAGCATGCCGACACCGCTACCCAAGTCGAGACACAGCCCCTCCACGATTTTACATTCTTCAATGATCTGTCGTGCTAAAGCTTGATACACGATTAATGGAAAGAGGGGAGGATGGGGTATATTACCTTCTTCAGAGACATTGGAACAGCTCATAGTCTATAAGCCTTCCTCCGTATGCTCAAACTGGCAGAAGCTGCGGCGTGCTAAAATGACTTCAGTCGGTATACACATTTTTATAAAGCCGTCGCCTATCGGGCTTTTCACCGAGAGAACTTTCACATCGACATCATATGCCTTCTTAAGGTTCTCCTCTGTTATAACTTGCTCAGGCTCCCCCATGACTAAGAAACGCCCAGCCATCATTAAACCTACGTGGCTGGAGTGGAGGAAAGCATGCGTTGGAAAATGCGTAGTCATTATAATTATTAAGCCAAGTCGTGCAAGTCTACTCAATACTTTAAGCACTATCGCCTGGTTTTTCAAATCCAACTGAGAGGTCGGCTCGTCTAAGAGTAGGATTTTAGGCTGCTGGGCTAATGCCCTAGCAATCAGTACGAGTTGTTTTTCACCACCACTCAGCTCCACGTATAGTCTATCCTTTAAATGGTAGGTGCCAACCTCCTTAAGCGCTTCTTCAGCTATCCTATAGTCTTTATCCGACGGTGTTGAAAATATGTTTAAGTGAGGTGCTCTCCCCATGACTACGAAATCTAAGACCCTATACGGGAGAAAAGACCTGTGTTCTTGAGGCAGATAAGCAACAATTTTCGCATACTCAGCTCTAGACATAGAGGTCGCTTCTACGCCATCTAGAAATATCGAACCTTTCGTAGGCTTTAAAATACCACATAAGCACTTTAGAAGCGTCGTTTTACCGCATCCATTTGGACCAAGTATGCAGAAAATATCTCCACTCTCTACTTTAAACGAGACGCCTTTGACAACATCCTTACCCGTAGGGTATGAAAAATATAAATCTACGACCTTCATCTCCATCCCAATCTCTCCCTCCTAAGAAGATAGAAGAAGAAGGGGGCTCCTATTATGGCGGTTAATACGCCTAAAGGTATTTCAACCGTTGACGCCGCTCTGGCTAAACTATCAACTGCCAGTATATACGTAGCTCCTATAGATATCGAAGCTGGCACAAGAACCTTATGGTCTGGACCTACCAGTATCCTACATACATGCGGTATTACCAATCCAACCCATCCGACTACACCAGCTATAGCTACAGCCGCGCTCGTCATCAACGTACAACAGCTTACCACAAGCATCCTCATCTTTTCGACGTCCACGCCTAATGCTTTAGCCTCCTCCTCTCCCAAAGAGAGGACGTTCATCCTCCACCTGATCATAACGAGGATTATGCATGAGGCAATCATTGGGATAAAACTCCAGGAAAGCTCTTTAAATGAAACGCCTGAGAGGCTTCCCATGAGCCAGAAGACTATTGAAGGAAGCCTCTCATAAGGGTCGGCTACGTACTTTACAAGCGATGTTAGAGCTGAGAACAAGGCTCCAACAACCATTCCGGCTAAAACGAGCGTGAGAACTGGCGTCTCCTTATGTATTCTACTTATCGCATAGGATAGGGCTACGGCTGCCATTCCAAACCCGAAGGCTGAAATCTGGACAATCATAAGGTCTCCGGATAGGAGTAGAGCTAGAGCGGCTCCAAAGCCTGCACCTGAAGCAACACCCAATATTTGAGAGGAAACCAGAGGGTTTCTGAATAGGGCTTGAAAGCTAGTCCCCGAGAGAGCTAGAGTAGAACCTACCAGTATAGCTGCTATAGCTCTTGGCAGTCTAATCTGAAATATCGTTATTTCAACCTGCTTAGGAATGTTATGTGAATGTGAAATCGGCAGTATTTTCGATATGAGAGTTAAGGTCACCATGTCGGGTGGAATCTGATATCTACCAATGAATAATGACACTAAGAAAAAAAGTATGGGTAGCAGGGTTAAAACTACCGTTGAAGTTTTCCTTCCTCGGATCTTCTCAAGAATCCGTTTATATCGTTGTGACATACGTACCACTCAGTATTTTATCGATTTCCTCTTCTGAAACCGTATAGTTTAAAAACCTCTTGTAGAACTCTCTAATTTCATCCCTACTTAAGGGACTTATTAAGTCTGGATAGAGCTGTGCGGCAAGCCATTTAGCGCCTAAAACAGCTTCAGGCTCAGGTATAATCCACTCTCTAACACCCCTAGGTAGCACATAAACTCTGCCGTTTTTAACGGCGTTAACGACAGACCATCTGGGGTCTGAGAGAATACGTTGTTTAACCTTGGGGTCCCAAGCTATTATAACATCTGGATTCCACTCAAGTATAGTCTCCATAGATACTTGCACCCTAGGCGCTCCAGCGGGTGCTGTGAGGTTTTCAGCCACGCATATGCCGCCGGCAACCCGAATCGTGTCTTTTGAAACACGGGTTACATGTGTCGTCAATCCGTCACCCATGGCTATGTAAACCTTCGGCTTTTCCTCCCTAGGGATTCTAGCCGTTACATTTAACAGGTCTTTTACAATGCTTTCACAGTAAGATGCCAGCTCTTCTGCTTCAGCGTTTCTAGTGATAA
>JAWCKO010000058.1:6986-7651 GCA_038851915.1 Bathyarchaeia archaeon | reverse complement strand
TCAATCTAGGTAGTCTGTAGAAGGTTGACTGGAGTTCTACGAGATTGAATTTCTCGAAATAAGCTTTCATCCCACCCTTAAGTGGGAAGCCGCAACAACCGACTTTTACATACCCCATTATAGAAGATTTCTTTGAAGGAGGCCTTTTTAAAGTTGCAGTTTCCTCTTAAAACAGTCGCCATGCTAGAGTTACATGGTTTTTCAACACTAGAAACTTAAATCTCACTTCGTCGATTTATAGTTGGAATGTTCAACCTCGAAATTGAGAAAAGCAGTAGAGAGAGAAAATCCAGGGTTGTACTCGCCCTAGACATACCTGAATTTTCTAAAGAAAAGCTTTACGAGAAAACACTATGGGTTATGATGGAGACTTCTGAAAACGTCTGTTCTTTCAAAATAGGGATACCGACGATACTTATTCTTGGATTACAGAATGGTATATCTAAACTCATCGAGAAATCGCATGAGATGGGTCTACCCGTCATAGTGGATTGTAAATTGAGCGACGTTGGCCATGTTAATAGAATCATAGCTCAGCTATATTTCGATGTTGGCTTTGATGCTATAACGGTAAACCCGTTCGTGGGTTTTAAGGATGGTTTAGATTTGGTTTTGGAAGAGGCGAAGAAGAGAGGTAGGGGGATACTGCCGTTAGTATATATGAG
>JAWCKO010000058.1:5696-6976 GCA_038851915.1 Bathyarchaeia archaeon | reverse complement strand
AGTCATAGGGGGGCTGAAGAAACTTTTGGACAGCTTATAGTTGGAGTGGATAGAACAGCAAGAAAACAGTACTTGATGCTGGCTGAGAAGGCTAAGAGTTGGAGGGTTGACGGCTTAATCGTAGGCGCCACCAGAACAAACGTAATACGTGAAGTACGTGAAACCGTCGGACCAGATATGCCAATATTCTCACCGGGCGTAGTCTTTCAAGGTGGCTCTCCCAAAGACGCTTTGGCCGCTGGTGCTACATACCTTATAATCGGTAGAGCTATATGTTTAAGTGAAAACCCTTGGAGCACGTCTTTGAAATTTAAAGAAATATCGTCTCTTAGTGTTTGATTGTTAGGAGTTATGGGGTTCTATTGCTGTTTAAAGCCCTCCTGTAGCTTCCGCCGCCTCTATCCCAAAGTTCCCTCCTAACAAGATCTCTCACAGCAGCTCTTATGACGGAGCTCCTATTTGGATATAGCCCTACCCTGACAAGTTCATCCATGTCTTCTAGAAGAGCCTCTGGTATCTTAACTGTTACAAGTCTCATGCGTTTCTTTAGAAGGCTACTTGCATTAATCAAGGTTTTTACAGTTGTCTTTTGAAAGCTCCCACTATTTCCGAATAACTATTAACTCTTCTTGTGAAATACTTCTATATTACTTAACAAGTCTAAAGCGAATAGACTTGGTAAATGTTTAAAAACATCATGGTTCAATCTCTCTGTAGGTAAAAGAGATTTATATTTCTCTGTAAACACCGTAAGATGCTTGGTTGAAAACTCCATTGAATTGGCATGGATTTTAACCTAAAGACCTCTGCGCTTGTTTCCATCTATCTTTTGAAGCTTCTATAGGTGGATTCGTTAGCCAAATAGCGACTGCAGACTATTGATAAAGTCGGGTAAGTTGTATGACCGCTTACTGTCATGAATAGTTTTTCAAGCTCTATAACCGCCGTAGCTTGTTAAAATGAATACGGTATACATGAAAAGCAGTATTGCCCCCTCCCTCCAGCCTACTCTTTCACTCGATAGAAAGTACCATAATAGAAGGTTTGTCATAAGTGAGAACGTAGCCAGATTGGAAAAGGCAGCCATATTAACATTTAAATTTGAACCAAGTAAAGCTACGCCGAGAATACACGTTATGTTTGTAAAGCAACTTCCGATTGTATTACCTAAAGTCAAACCTATGTGCCCCCTCCGAGTAGAATCTACGCTTGTTACCAATTCTGGTAGACTAGTTCCAAAAGCGACTATTGTAGCACCTATAACAACTTTTGGTATTCCT
>JAWCKO010000058.1:3156-5686 GCA_038851915.1 Bathyarchaeia archaeon | reverse complement strand
CGGCTATGTATGAAGCGGTATTTACGATAAGATGGGCGCTTACAACTACAATCGTTGCTCCAAAAACTGTTAAGATTGTATATCTGGGGAGTTTTCGTCTTTCTTCCCCTAGAGAACCTTCTTCTCTTATAATTTTAACTTTTGAGAGTTTATAAACATAGAATATGAAAATGGCGAGTAGGAAAGCTCCAATAAGTCTACTTGCATAGCCAATATAGATCAACGATAATGGAACTATTGAGGAGATGAAGAGTCCAAAGTGTAGTGTTCCTATCTCCTCTTCTACCATTGTTGGTAGGATTTTTACGGTTTCTGAAGCTTTCAAAGCGATCAGAATAAAGCACACACCTAGTATAAGGCAAATGTTTACGATGTTTGATCCTAAGACGTTTCCAATAGCAACCCCTATGAGTTTTTCGTCTAATGCCGCGAAAATGGAGATAAAGAGTTCTGGTAAAGATGTAGAGAATGCTACCAATAGGAAGCCCGTTGTCGTTTTTCCAAACCCAGTTATATCCGCTACTCTAACGGCATTGGTTATTGTCCAATCACTCGCCTTATCGAGGATAGCGAGAGAAGCTAGAAGAATTAACGCATTCCCTAGTAATCCCCATTCTTCGAACAAGACTCATCCAACCCATTTGATTTAATCTAAACTTAAAGCCAATATTCCTAATTTAAAAGTCTTGTTACTTTTAAAACAAGTCGAATAACAATATATCCGTTCTTTTCCCTTTATGAAATCGATCAACCTACTAGAGAATCCTAGCATCAAGCCGACTGAAAAGTTTATTAAAGAAACGTTTCTCTAATTTTTGACGTGGGTGGAGTTAAGAAGAAGTCTGTTTCTCAAATGGCTAAAGCTCAAGCGGTGAAAGAGAGTAAGGATGTTAAAAAAGATAGGCCTAAGGAGAAGACTAAGGTGACGGATGTTTCTACTAGGGGGTTGTTTATAGATATGGATGGAGATAGACTCGTCAAGGAAGTTTCAACCATGAAGGTGATAACACCATTCGAAGTATCTTCAAGGTTTAAAGTGAAGATAAGCGTGGCTAAAGATATTCTTGAAGAACTTTGGAGGAAAGGCTATATCATGCCGGTTTCAGGTAGCAACCGTATGAGGGTGTTTAAATTTATAGGGGGTTAGACAAGTCTAAATTTTACCCTTACGCCTGAAGATACTCCTGTTAGCGGTTGATCTAAATTTATGATGGAGCCTATCCTGTTGATAGGTGATTTTAAACTGGTTTTTTCATAGAATAAGCATATGGCTTTAGCCAGAGGCCAGTATCCTACCCATCCGGGCTCGCAGGTAAATCTAGGTTTTTCAGGTCTTAGACTTATTTCCACTGTAAAGTAGATCCATCCTTTTAAAACCTCCACTCTACCATCTAAAGGCAGACTAGATACTAAACGGCTGACTGTGATGGGGGCGTATATCCTTGAAAGTTCACCGTAGACTTTAACTCCCCCCTCGAATTCGAAGAGCACTTTACACGCTGGTTTTTTCACACATAAACTTATAACTACTTCTGTAATAAAGAATTTTAGGTGTATCTACTCTTGATGGCTGGAGATAAGAACGTTGAGAAAGAGTATAAGAGGCTTTTAAAAGAAAGGGATAGACTTCTCGATGAGCTGCAGAAGCTTAAAAAGCGATATGAAAGCGGCGAGCTTAATGAAGAAACCTACAAGAGAAACCGCTACGATATAGAGCGTCAAATAGTTGAAGTTATGGATAGGATCACACAGCTCAAATTTCTACTCGGAGTTGCTGATTGAGGAGGCTTGTCTAAAACTTTGGACCCACTATATTGGTTTATAATATGGTGGTTAGTTGTAGCCTGCTCTCTAGCGATTAGCCACTACGCCGTCACATTCAGGGGTGAAAAATCCAAGAAAATCAGAATGCTAAGGTTTTCCTCAGGCTTCTTCATGGCGACATTCATAATCTACCTCGTATGGCTCCTCCTATATAAGACTGGTTACATGCTTTTCGACTACAGTCCAATGGTTGGATTCGCGTTAACAGCAGTATATCCATGGATCGTAGCTCTAAGAGAATTTAAGAAGGAAGAATAACACAATACTTATGAAATATAGCCTCCTATTCTTCTTAGCGGCTCTCCGCAATAAGTAAATCCGTTCTGTACTATCTACCAGAAGTCCTAACTCTACCCTAGCCTTTCCTCAGCTTCTTTAAGCATACGGATAACTGGGATATGATATGGGCATTTTTTCTCACATTCACCGCATTCAGTACAATCATCTACTTTTGCCCGTAGCTTCGGATATTGGTCCCTAGTCCACCTCTCTATACCGTAAAAAGTATAGTAAGTGTCCCATCTCAGTATCGTAGGTATATCGATCCCCTCAGGGCAAGGCATGCATAATCCACATTCTCTACAGAAGGGTTCAGGAGGGAGTTTCCCAAACTTGTAAGCCTCCTTCTCATCTAGAGTGAGGCCGTCGAAGCTATCTGCTACCTGAACAGCCCAATCTACTTCCTCTATAGAGCGAAGCCCAGGGA
>JAWCKO010000058.1:0-3146 GCA_038851915.1 Bathyarchaeia archaeon | reverse complement strand
TATCAACATCATGTGCCAATATAAATCTCAGACAACGCTGAGCCCTCTCCAACCCATCTCTACCGAAATAAGTGATAAACTCTGAAGTGTCAGGCCAGTCCAACTCTGGCCTACCCAGAAACCATACTCCCCTTTGGGGATACTGTAATGGTGGGGTTCCACATCCGCCTAACGGCTTCATGATTACTACACCGACATTAAGCTTTCTAGCAACCGGTATTAGCCCTTCAAGAGCCCTTCTCTCGAGGACATTTAAAGGTACTTGAACTGTATCGAACTCACCGGTCATTATAGCCTTAGCTAAAATATACGGGTTGTGTCCGGTTATCCCTATATAGTCAATCTTACCTTGTGATCTAGCTTCTTTTAGAGCATTCAATACGCCGTCTGAAATGGTGACCCTTGCAAGCTCTTCTTCACTTTCGATCATATGAAGTTGAACTATATCTACCCGGTCTGTTTGAAGGTTTCTAAAACTCTGTTTTAGATCTTTAGCCGCGCCTTCCCGGGTTCTCTGAATGGTCTTCGTCGCCAAGACAACATCATCCCTTACATCTTTCAATGCGGCACCTATCTTCTCTTCACTATCTCCATAGTACCTGGCAGTGTCAAAATATGTAATGCCTCTCTCATAGGCGTATCTTACTACTTTCTCAGCCTCAGCCCTTGACCGGGCTATGATCGGTATTCCGCCAAAGCCAACGACTGAAACTTTCAGACCAGTTCTTCCAAGGCTTCTCTTCTCCATGTAGAGCACCAAGTTGCCTTAATACTGGAAAATTCCAATTTTTAATATATACATATTTCGGTAGAAAATGGAAAAATTTATTTTTGTCTTTATGGAAGCGGCTTTCTTCATGATGTTTTTAGCCAATGAATTGCGAACGTATTCTCGAGGAACCTGACATGGACCATGAGATTAAGCTTAAGACTTTAGGAGGCTTTAGCCCTGCCTGCCTCTGAGGTATCTAAGATCATAACGAAAATGTAGGTGGAGAGAGAGCGAAGCATGAAGTCTAGAGTGGGAAAGGGTCTAGTCAAAAACCCATAAAAAATCTATGGAAATTTTATGGAGAAGGTATAGACCGAAGCCAAAAACAGCCTCAGATTTTCTAATCAAACGCTTCTGTATGAAGTGTCTACGCGGAAGAGACTTTAGGCGAAACTTTAAATTGCTGGGGAATTTAAAACCAACGGTAGCTGTATACTATCCAAGCCTACTGTCCTCACACCTCCTAAGGTAGTACCAGATTTACCTAGAAGGCTACGCTGTAAGACTTGAGAAGTCTGACGTATTCAAAATAGGAGAGCTATCCCATGACTTTTTAACGAAGTAATATTGTTCAAAAAGAGGGAGTAAAGAGACCCGTTAAAAATGTGAAGATTTGCTGAAAAATAAAAAGATTTATATGGGTCTTTATAGCGGTTGCCATATCGCTTTTAAGATAAGCTACTTCGACGGTAGACCTAAGGGGGTATTTACAGGACAATTGTTGAGAAGAGTGAAGAGGGTTTTTCAAAACCCTCTGAGAAAGTTTCAATAGGTCCTCCTAGGTTGACTAAGTATGAGAAGGCTAGGATTGTGGGGGCTAGAGCTCTTCAAATATCTATGGGCGCTCCTATTCTTGTAAAGCTTCCAGAGAATGTTAAAGACCCCGTGGAAATAGCTCTCTACGAATTGGAGAGGGGCGTCCTACCTATAACTGTTCGTAGGAAGCTTCCTGATGGATCTTACCAAGATATTCCACTGAAGTGGCTTCTGGAAAAATCTTAATTAACGTGAGTATTATGGACTGTAGAGATTTTAAGGCTTTAAAGTCTTCCACAGTGACTTTAACGCTTTTATCTGCTTTTTTAATCGTTATTAGGGTTGCCGGATACCGTTTATTCGACGAACCGTTTGAGTTCTTCTGCATATACGTACCGGCCCTTGCCTCTATAACCTTATATATTTTTACCAAGTATTTTCATTTGAAGCTTGAAGTTTAGAGACAAGATTAAAACGTTAGATCCATCGATTAAACTCATCGTATTAGCCGTTCTAATATTTCTCAGTGTTTACTCTATATGGATTCTAGCCAAGTACATCCTCCTTACAGAGAACCCGGTTGTCTACGTAGCATCGGGCAGTATGTACCCCACGTTAAAGGTAGGCGATTTACTTTTCGTCAGAGGAGTTGAACCTGGAGAATTGAAAAAAGGGGATATAATAGTATTCGTGAAACCCGTTGGAAACGGTGAATACATAGTCCATAGGATTGTAGATATAAAGGAAGTTGACGGTAGAATTCTACTGACGACGAAAGGCGATAACAATCCTTCATCTTGGTACTGGGAGAAAGACTTCGACTCAAGGTATGTAGTGGGGAAAGTATTCTTCTGGGTTAGATTCATAGGATTCATACCGATGGTTTTCCAGGAGATGTGGGTTAGATTGAGCATCATAGCCATCCTCATAATACTCATAGCATACGATATCCTATCAGAACTCCTCATGAAACGTAAAAACGTAAAGCAACAGACGTAAAGCACTGCTTTAACATCCCTTCGAATCGTTATTGGGTCGGCTTTTTTCCCATAATGTTTTTAAGCTACGGTGGATTCCTTTTTTAAAGGGTGGAAAATTTGCCTTATTGTCAAAAATGCGGGGCAAAATTGGATGAAGGCGATAAATTCTGCTACGCTTGTGGTGCTCCAGTAGCTAAAGTTGTTAGGGAAGAGTTCATCGTTTCAGCCAACAATCTTATTGAAAGGGTTAAAGAACTACTTCACGAGGGGAACGTGACTAGGATAATCGTTAAAGATGAGCAGGGTAGGAATTTGCTTGAAATACCTGCAACTATAGCAGTTGTAGGCGTTGCATTGGCTCCTTGGCTTGCCGCCCTGGGAGTAATCGCCGCCCTTGCCACAAACTGCAGAATAGTCGTCGAAAGAAGAGAATAACCATCCATAAAAAAGTTAAGGGGCTTACTGAAGCTCTTTTTTACTCTTTGACTCTTTCCTTCGAGCCTCCTTCAATAAACTCTTTAGAGCTTCTACATTTAAAAATGGATTTTAAGGAGCCGAAATCTTCTTCATGTGAAGGGAGAGGTTTAAGCATAATTCCCCTCACGCTTTCCTCTATTACACCCTTCTTTTTATACCAT
>JAWCKO010000057.1:0-7651 GCA_038851915.1 Bathyarchaeia archaeon | reverse complement strand
CCGCTTTAGATAAAATATTTAAAACTTCTTCGGTCTTTTCAACTTCAGCCTTCTTAGAAGATACGCAGCCTACAGATAGCAACTTATCTGAACATTTAAATTCTTCTGGGTTTAAACTCTTAAAATTCTCCGGGATATCTTTAAATTCATGGTCTAAAAGCTTAAAGTTGGATTCTAAAAGCAATTTAGATAGAGCTGGTGAAATCCTGCCGCACACATGTATACCCACAATAGACTTACGCGGTTCAAGTTCTCCAAATATTCTTAGAACATCTTCACTCCTATGTTTAATTAGCGATATCCCACTTCCGTAAACAATCGAAAGAATAGGCTCATCGACTACTATTAGACTATACCCTAAATCCTCAAGTTTACGTATCAAATTTGATATGGCGGAAGCTAAACTCTCTAAAAACGTCAAATCGTTCATTAGAGATTCTCTTATCGAATGTGGTCTCTTAGCCGGATAGATTCGTGAAGCTAACGTGAAAACTCCAGTTACAGGGGCTCTTAAGCCTGCAAAATTTAAACCATGCTTTCCGACGTATTCTTTAAACCATAGAGCTTCGAAGGGTACAGGTATATCTGCTTTCTCCAATTCTCCACTTCTATCGGTTGAAAGTACGTAATCTAAGCCGTTTTTGTGAATGAATCCTTGAGAAGACAGGGGGTCGAGAAATATAGCTATGAAATCTCTGAGTTGCGGATAGCTGGGATATGTTAAACCGATGCTATACATATCTTTCGCAATCCTTTCTACAGATTCCCTACAGAATTCTACTTGAAAACTCCCCACGCAGCTAGTATGCATATAGAATCGCCTGAACCATAAGCTACTTTAATGCTACCATAACAGTTATATCCATTAAATTCACGCCTGTGGGCCCCGTAAATATGAGATCGCCCAGCCCCTTAAAAAATCTATAGGAATCATTATTATCAAGATACTCCTTCGGGTCTAAGTTCGCTTCAGACGCTCTTTGAATAGTTTTGCCATCAGCTATGGCTCCAGCCGCATCAGTTAAACCGTCAATCCCATCTGTCCCAATAGATGCTATTGCAACGTTTTCGAGGTCCTTTATTTTCATGGATGCTGAAAGAATGAGTTCTTGATTTCTACCTCCAACCCCAGACCCTTTAACTGTTACTGTAGTTTCACCACCAGCGATTATAGCTACGGGTTTCACAATAGGGTTGTCTTCTAAGGCTTCTTCAACGAGTATACTGCCGTATACTGTACCTACGTGTCTAGCTTCTCCTTCAACTACGGAGGATATGTTAACTGAGTTTAAACCCAACTCATCAGCTGCTTTAACGGCTATTTTACAGGCTAATCTATTGCTTCCAACAATGAAATTATGAACTTTTTCAAAGATTTTATCTCCCGGTTTTGGAGTTTCCTCTACGTCTCCTCTTAGACCAGCTTCTATCCGTCTTCTGACAGATTCCGGTATACAATGCCATAAATTGTACTTAGTAAGCACATGGTAGGCACTTTGAAAAGTTGAAGCGTCTGGTGATGTAGGTCCAGATGAAATGACGTCTAACCTATCCCCTACTACATCGGATATTATTAAACTTAAAACTCTAGATGGATATGCGTATTTAGCTAGTAGTCCACCCTTAAAGGCTGATATGTGTTTTCTAACAGCATTAAACTCGTTTATATTGGCTCCACTTTTAAGAAGAAGCTGTGTAACCTGCTGTTTTTCCTCAAGCGATATGCCATCTACGGGCATTGGTGTCATGGCGGATCCACCGCCCGAAATAAGACATATCACCAAGTCGTGTTCTGAAGCCTCTGAAACAATCCTCACGATTTCTTCTGCACCTTTCTGACCATTAACATCGGGTATTGGATGACTAGCCTCTATAGACTCAACTCTACCAGTTAAAGATTTGAATCTTACATCCTTAAGTACATTTATGAAGCCTCTGCTGATTCTATCTCCTATAAGTTGCTCCATGGCTAAAGCCATAAGGTGGCTGGCTTTACCGAAACCCACCAAGTAAACGCGTTTAAAATCGTCAAGATTCAATATTAAACTACCTACGTTAAGTATTGAACCATTTCTCTTGACGCTTGACTTTACCATATTTATTGGATTTATTTCTCCTAGAACTCTATCTAGGATGTTTAAACAGATGGCTCTAGCTCTTCTATCTCCGTCAGTTAAACCGTTAGAAACTAATCCTTCAAAATTTCTTATAATTCCCATTTAATAGCTGGACACCTATTAAATTTGACCAGCTACTAGACTTAAGCATTCTCTTAAAAGCTAAACACTTAAATCGTTGATTTTTCTCTAAATCTTGGAAATGAAACCTAGAACTGGATTAGCTGTGCTGTTAGGTATTGTTACATGTGCAGTTTTAGACTTGATAGTTCTATTGACGGCTGGTTATTCAGACATTGTTCTGATCTCTCCGTTTTTAGGAGGTTTGGTCGCAGGAAGCTTCTTCATAGAGCCTATGAAAGATGGTGGTAAAATTGGAGCTATAACCGCAGCCGTAGATACTCTACTGGTGAGACCGCCTATACAAACGGTTTTAATTCAGATGGGTTTATTAATCATACCCCCAGAGATTTCAGAGATAGAGTCGTTAGGCTTACCGATGCTTTTACTACTATCTATAGTAAGTTTTCTAATACAGCTTGGTATAGGGTTTGGAGGCGGTCTCGTCGGCTCCTACATTAAAAGCCGTATAACCCCTTCACAACCACCGCCGCCTCTAAACGTCTGTCCGTATTGTAAGGCTAAAATCCCCCCAGGAGCCATTTACTGCCCATACTGTGGGGCAAATCTTAAAGAATTTAAACACCCAAGGTTTTAATGATTTGAAAAGTGCGGTTCTTTTTTCAGGTGGTAAAGACAGTCTTTATGCTCTATGGGTTTCCATAAATCAGGGTTTTGAAATATCTTGTCTTGTAACTCTTATCCCTGAGAGTTTTGAATCTTGGGTTTTCCATTATCCGGCTGTAGAACTTACGAAGCTTCAAGCTAAAGCTATGGACAAACCTATCCTCACGAGAAGGACTGGAGATTCCGTCTATAGTAGTTTAAAAGATCTCTACTACGTGCTTAGAGAAGCGGCTGAAAATTTTCATGTGGAATCTATTGTTTCAGGTGTTTCTGTAAGCGCTTATCAGAGGAGTCTGATCGACTCCGTATGCGAAGAACTTGGACTTAAAAGTTTTACACCGCTATGGGGTAAAAAAGCTGATTGGATTCTAAGAGAGATGTTGGAGCTTGGTTTCATAATAATGATTGTAGGCGTAGCAGCTGAAGGATTGACTGAGATGTGGTTGGGGAAGATTCTAGATACTAATTCTCTTATAGAATTCAGCCGCCTAGCTTCTAAGTATCGTTTTAGCCTCCTAGGGGAGGGGGGTGAATATGAAACACTTGTTCTAGATGCGCCATTCTTCGGGAGACGATTATACGTTAGAAAAGCTGAACCAATATGGATGGGCGACTCTGGTTATCTAAAAATAGATGAAGTTCATTTAGAAGATAAAGATAGATTTTACAGGCTTTAATCACCAGTTAGACATAAACTTTGTTTACTTACTGCCGAAGGTTAATAGGAGGTTTAATATCAAGTTCTTCTAATGCGTCTTCAACTAAGCTATAGATTTCCTCCTCATTTAGAGTTTGGAAGATGCCTTCAAGCATTAAAGGCTTACCATGAACAAACACTGTATCTACGTTTAAGCCTTTAGCAGCATATATGAGATTTGCCACTAAACTCTCTGAGCTATGAATCGGTTGAAGACTGGGATTTCTAATATCTACCAATATTAAATCTGCTTCAAAACCTTTTTCAACACGTCCAACAATTTTTCCAAGACATAAGCTTTCACCAGCGTTAACTGTAGCCATGTTGAGAATCTGTTGAGCGTTTATAGCGCTCGGATCCCAACGGTTATGTTTTTGAAGTAAAGCTGCAAATTTCATTGTTTCAAACACATCAAGCGTATTATTGCTTGACGGTCCATCTGTTCCTAGGGTTGTAAGCACTCCAGCTTCTATGAGCTCTGGGATTGGAGACACACCTCCTACCCCCAGCTTCATGTTTGAAATCGGGCAATGGGAAATCTTAACGCCTCTACGTGCCAGTATTTCGATATCTCTTCTCGTCAGCCAAACCCCGTGTGCGGCCAGAACCCTTCCGTTTAGAAAACCAATTCTGTCTAAGTATTCTATAGCGCTACATCCATAGCTTCTCTGAAACATCGCCTGTTCTCTTCTAGTTTCAGTTAAATGTATGTGAACGAGTGTGTCTAATTCCCTAGCCATTGCTTGACTTCTCATGAGAAGTTCATCTGAGCAAGTATATGGAGCGTGCGGAGCCACTATGGGTTTAATCTTAGGGTCGTTTAACTCTTGAATTGTTTTAACTGCTTTATACGCCGCTGTTAGAAAGGTCTCCCTTAAACTTTCATCCGATGTTCTATCGTCTGATAATGTATCTATTAAGCCTTGACCTATAAACCCTCTTAAACCAGCTTCCTTAACCGCTTTAGCAACAGCTCCAGCATGATAATACATGTCGACTAGACACGTTGTACCAGTTCTTATCATTTCAAGGCATCCGAGTAGAGCTCCCACGTAACAGAGCTGCTCAGTAAGTTTACGTTCTATAGGCCACACTTTCTCTTTAAGCCATTTATCTAACGGTAAATCTTCAGCATAACCTCTAAGCAGGCTCATCGAAAGGTGTGTATGCGTATTTATGAGGCCAGGCATTAGAACCTTACCTTTTCCAGCTATGATCATGTCTCCTCTATTTAAATCACGGTTTACATCCTCAATAACTCCATCTTTTATTAAGACTGATGTTTTCTTCAACAGTCTTCTACGCTCATCTTGAGTAACTATCCAATCGCAATCTTTAATCAAAATCTCCAACTCGATCCAGAATTTTATAGACGTAGCAAATTTATTTAAATTCAGCTGAGGTTTTTTCTAGGAAACTGAAAACTATGTTTATTAGAGTTATAACGGTCACATTTATCTGGTAATTTGAACTCGCAAACTCTTGAAGAATTTGTTAGAGAAGCTTCAGAAATAGCCAACTTGAAGGGCTTCCACGTGACATGGGATAATACGCCAACCTATCTGATGCTAGTAGTAACTGAGCTCTCTGAAGCTATGGAGGCTTGGAGAAACGACAATCTTGAAGCTTTTAAAGAAGAGATAGCTGATACACTTATTAGAATCTTCCATATCTGTGGAGACCTCAAAATAGACGTATCTAATACTGTTAGGGTAAAAATGTCGGTAAATAGAAATAGACCCTATAAACATGGTAGGAGGAGGGTGTAATTTCACGCATTGTTAAATCAGGAGAACATGTTAAGCACGCTGTCTAAGATTTTTGAAGCCTCCAGTATATGCTCTTCCTCTATGACTAGAGGAGGTAAGAATCTTAAAACGTTTCTACCAGAATACAGAGTTATAAGCCCATTCTCAAGACTTTTAACGATGACATCTTTTACATCAAATCTAAGCTCCGCTGCCCTCATCAAGCCTAGGCCTCTAACTTCTCTTATGGATGAATGAGTTTGTTTAAGCTTCTCCAGCTCACGTTTAAATACCTCCCCCAATCTTTTCGCCCTCTCAGGTAGTCTCTCACCAACTATCACATCTATTACAGCTGAAGCTGCTGCACATGCAAGTGGGTTTCCACCAAATGTGCTCGTATGTTCCCCAAGCTTAAGACTACCACCTATATCTTCTCTTGCTAATACTGCACCCATTGGGATTCCCCCTGCTAAACCTTTCCCGACGCAAATGATGTCTGGTTTTACATTCCAATGTTGAAAGGCCCACATGGCTCCGGTTCTACCTAGTCCTGTCTGAATTTCGTCAATTATGAGTAGGCTTCCCCTTCTATCGCATATCTCTCTTAGTCCTTTCAGATAATCATCTGGCGGCATTCTCACACCGTTCTCCCCCTGAATTGGCTCCACGATAAATGCTATTGTATTCTCATCGACCACTGCTTCAGGCTTCTCAAGACTTCCATAGGGTACGAATTCTACACTTTTAATTAAAAGATCTTTAAAAGGCTCTCTGTACTTAGGATTCCACGTTAACGATAAAGCACCTAGGGTTTTTCCGTGAAATCCTCCCATTGTCGATACCAATTTAGACCTACCAGTAAACTTCTTAGCCATTTTAATAGCTGCTTCAACAGCTTCAGCTCCACTATTACATAGGTAGACCTTGTCTAAACAATTCGGAGCTACTGCTACAAGCTTCTCCAGTAGCGAAGCTCTCACGTCATTATACAAGCTCGGGTGGCATACCGTAAGCCTACTAAGCTGTTCTTTAACTGCTTCAATAACTTTCGGATGTGAATAGCCAACTACTGCGACGCCGTATCCACCCATTAAATCTATGTAGCGCCTTTCTTCAGCATCCCATAGTATTGCACCACTGCCTTTTACAATAGCCACTGGATATCTAAAGTAGACGTTAACCATATACTTCTCTTCAAGCTGAATGATCGTCTGCGTATCCAATACCGCTCCTCCTAAACAGGATGAATACCGGGATACATTAACACCGTCTTTTCATCTAGTCCGTAGATTATGTTTAGACTTTGAACAGCGTTTCCAACAGCACCTTTAACGAGATTATCTATGGCTGCTAGAGCAACTATCCTATTGGTATATGGGTCAAATTCAAATCCAACATCGCAGAAGTTTGAGCCTACTATAGGCTTTGGATCTGGATATCGGAAGATCCCTTTAACGTCTCTGACAAGTCTTATGAAGGGCTCATCTCCATAAAATTGTCTATAGGTCTTCCAAAGGTCTCGAACGGTTACACTTTTTTCAGTAAAACAATGACATACTACTAGTATACCTCTCACTATGTTAACAGAGGTAGCTGAAAATGCGACTTTGATGCGTCCACCAGCCAATAGACTAAGCTCTTGCTCTATTTCACTCGTATGTCTATGACCAACTGGCTTATATGGTCTTATAACACCATACCGCTCAGCGTGTATACTTGCAAGGGAAGGTGTAGCACCTGCGCCTGAAGAACCTATCATTGCGTCTACTACTACGGTGTCTTGCTTGATGAAACCTGCTCTAGCTAGAGGCGCCATGGCTAGTATACCGGCTGTTGACATACAGCCTGGGCATGCGATTAAATCTGCCTTCCGAATCTCTTCCCTATGGAGCTCCGGTAAACCGTAGACAGCCTTTTCTAAAAGGTCTGGTCTAGGATGCTTCCAACCATACCACCGCTCGTAATCTTCTGGATTTTTAAGTCTAAAGTCTGGGCTTAAATCAATTACCTTAATTCCCCCCTCTAGAAATTCCGGCGACATTTTCGCAGAGACACCAGCTGGCGTACATAAGAACACTACATCGCTTTCTTCGGCTATTTTTGACGTACTGGGATCTGTAAATTGAATATCGAGTATTCCTCTGAGATTTGGATGAACTCTGTGAACATAGTCTCCTACATATCTCCTAGAAGTGACCATCCTTATCTCTACACTTGGATGGGTCGCTAATATTCTCAACAGTTCTCCACCGGTATACCCCGATCCTCCTATGATGCTTACTTTCAAAGATAACCCCTTCAGAATGGAGTAGGATTTAACATTTAACTTTTACTTACTTTTT
>JAWCKO010000056.1:1902-7966 GCA_038851915.1 Bathyarchaeia archaeon | reverse complement strand
CATAACGGCTGAGGGAATACCTGCTGGAACAGGTTACATAGGTAAACCCATATACATGGCTCCACTATTCGTAGAGAAGAGAGGATACGGCAACTCGAAGTGCCCTTGGATATGCCCACTATACGGCAGAGACATACGCTACAGTGAGGGATTGTGTCCTAAAGCCGAAGAAACCCTAAACGCACTTTTAACACTCCCATGTAATGAATACTTCACGGAAGAAGACGTAGAAGATATAGCTGAAGCCGTGGAAAAAGTGTTATCCTACTATGAGAAACGTTAGAGGATTCACCATTTAAGTCTAGTTTCCGTCTTTCTCCTACATTGTTCATATGATTCACTTGAGTGGAAACTAAATTGTTTTAACTATTCGCGACATGGTTACAATCAATAGACAAATAGCCTCCTAAAAGCCTCGTACACAGATTCAAGACGTTCTTGGCGTATTCTAAAGCTTCTTCAGCATCCATATGGCTGTAAAGCTGGTCTGGAGGCGTACCCGTTTCTTCGTCTCCGTACATACTAGGTTCTCTTTCCCGTCTAAGCTTTCTAGAGATTGATGCAAGCGTATCTACTTCGGCTTTAAACCATTCTGGGAAGAGTTCCCTATGTTTCTTGAGAATTGGTCCTACGTCATGCCATTTAGGCGGTTCTATAGCTACTAACCGTAATATGCCTTTAAGAGCAAGTTCAACTGCTTCTTGACTTTGACGTATCGTATATGCGTAATTTCCCGTTTCCATAGCCTCCTCGGCGTGTCTAACTCTTTCTCCAGCCTGCCTGAGATATGACTTAGCCATGTCAACGTTATTCAATATTTACAACCTCTCCGAATCTTATATCCGGTTTAATCAACCAATACCATTTATCTTTAATCCATACTCTTTTAGAGCCAAGCTCTTTAAGCCTCTTCCTAAGCCGTGCAATAATGATGCTGAAAAATCCGTCTTTATCGTAGAGTATTACAGAGTCTTCAACCATGTCTAGATATATAGGCCTGATTTTTGAGGCTTCTTCAACAGATAGGATTATGGGTGAAAAATCTACGTAATATCCTTTATTCCAAAACTCATCAATGGCTGGTTTAAGCGCATCTTCAACTTCAATGAATAGCTGTTGACGCTCCAAACGGTTTTTAGGCAGAGATTCAGCAATTATAAGTATGTCTATATCGCTGTCTTTACGGGCAGTTCCTCTGGCAACACTACCATAAATAACAACCGAGACTAGTTTATCACCTAATCTGGAGTGTAGGAGTTCAACTAAGCTTTCAAGTAAAGACGTATAAGGTTCTTCGATTTTTTCTAAGTTCACTTTGCTCTAAAGAATTCTACGACTTTGTATAATTAATGGTTTTCCCCCGTTTATAAACAGATGTATACAGGTTTTCAATTAACGTATAGGAGTTTTAAGCATACAGCTTCCTCATCTTAAAGGCTGACGAAACTTATGATGCGAGTTCATCCAGTGTTTTAAGAGCATCCATTATCGCTTTTTTCTCGACGACGCCGGAAGCCGCTACGGTATGTCCATCGGCAAACCCTCCAAATTTTGAACAAGCCTCTGGAAGTATTCTAGATAGTGGAGGCTTCTCACCAGCAGTTATTCTATCTGCTAGTGGCTTCGGAGCTCTCGTAGAGATTTTCACATATGTCTTCTCCAGCCTACCGTATCCTGGTATATCTGGTAGAACATCCATGTAGCCCACGATGTACTTATCCTTATCTATGAAACCTTGATACTGCAGGTAACTGCAGAAGCTTCCTATGACTTTAGTTCCCATACCTCTATACACGCCTCTATCTGAAAACCACTGTATAGCCTTCATTTTAGCTGGCTTCTCTCTTCTGAGAATGCTTAGAAGTGTAGCGTTAGCTTTCTTCCTCTCTTCCTCGAGTTTAGAAGCCTCCTCATAATCTTCGTCTTTAAAACCATCCATACATGCTTTTAATGCCCTTAGAGGTCCCCCTCTATAGTATCCTACTGAGGCTAAAACGGATAGTATTGTCGAGTATCGCCTGTACGAAAGAGGCTTACCGAGGCTCATAATCTTAAAATCCTCCTTCTCCGATTGGATAAAACCGCCGTTCAATGCATCTCTTAAAGCCAACTGATTCAAACCCGTAAGTGGGCCTGGAATTTCAGCAGCTCCTACTAAGGCTAAGGCTGAGAGATCTGAGTTACTAGCGTCCAATGTTTTAGCGAATAGGTACGCAACGGTTGAAGCTGAAGCATCTCTCTCACCAGATAAACCGTAGAGCTCAGGATTTACATTTAAAACATCGCTACGCGAGGATTGTAGAGTATCATGGTGGTCGAGTATTATCGTTAAACTCCCCATAGGCGCTTCTCTTTCAATCAACTTAATATGCGCCGAACCTATATCTGTGAGTAGATATAATCCACACTCTTGAGCATAAATCCCCTTCAAAACGTCAGGGTAAAGTTTATCAAGGCATATTGTTTTGAAGTTTAAACCAGCTCTATCTAGTGCTTTAGCCGTTATCGCAGCGGAACATACGCCGTCAGCTTCATCGTGGTGAATTATGTATGCTTCATTAAAACTAGCCCTCCTTACTCCGCTAACAGCCTCCTCTAACATTCTGAGGAAAGCATCTACTGTTAAATTCCCACCGAGTGAAACTTGTCACTGTAGAAGAAAAGCATTACTTTAGCTGTTATGATTCTCCTCGATTTAACCCCGTGAAAACCCTATCTTTATTTTATCTGGAAACATCATATATCTATCTCTGCCCCACATTTGTCGCATCTGAATATAGCTATGTCACTTCAACAGTATAATTGAAAAATTCTCTAAGCTTGAGATTAATTTTACCAAATATATCTCTCAGTATAACTTATCCTCAGCTATTTATAGGCAATTAGCTTTACTTTAAAATGCGAGTTTCTGACTTACCACCAACCTTTTATAGCCCTCCCCCATCATCTTTTCACTTTAAATACTTCAGTGGAGTTATCTAATAGAGAGGTGTTGTAATGCTTCTCAAGGTTAAGAGACTATATATTGAAGCTGGTGGTAAGCCTATAGTCCTCTTAAATAAGGAGGATGCTGACGATACAGGTGTCAGAGCGCTTGGACGTATTAAAATTGTTACCCCAGAGGGACGTGAGCTTACATCCGTGGTAAACGTAACCTATAGGGCAGTTGAAAAAGGTGTCGTAGGCGTATACGATGAAGTTGCCTCTAAACTTAAGCTTGAAGACGGCTCTACGGTGGATGTTAGACTTTCCGAACCGCCTAGAAGCATATACTTCGTAAGAGAGAAGCTTAAAGGTAAGAAGCTGACATACCCTGAGATTTACGAGATAGTTAGAGATGTTGTAGACGGACGTTTAACAGAAGTTGAAATATCTGCATTCGTAACAGCTTTACATACCTTCGGTTTAGATTTAGATGAAGCTACAAGCCTAAGTAAAGCTATGGTTGAAGTCGGTGAAACCCTAGACTTAGGCGACGTTTTCGTAGTAGATAAACATTCCATAGGTGGCGTTCCAGGAGATAAGACAAGCTTATTAGCCATTCCAACAATAGCCTCTTCAGGTCTAGTCATACCTAAGACTAGTTCAAGGGCAATAACAAGTGCCGCAGGTACGGCTGATAGAGCCGAAGTACTCATGCCTGTCGACTTAGACCTAGAGGAGATAAAGTCTGTTGTTAAGAAAACGGGGGGTTGTCTTGTCTGGGGTGGAGCTTTACACCTCTCTCCCGCAGATGACATATTCGTTCAAGTGGAGTACCCTCTAGCCATAGACCCCCTACTGCTACCCAGCATTATGAGTAAGAAGAAAGCCGTTAACGCTAGGATACTCGTAATAGATATTCCAACCGGCAGGGGGACTAAGGTGAAAACTATAGGGGAGGCTAATGCTTTAGCTAAAGACTTTATAGAGCTTGGTCGCAGATTAGGCATACAGACCAGTTGTGCTATAACCTACGGTGAACAGCCAATCGGATATGCTGTTGGACCGGCTTTAGAGGCTAAGGAAGCGTTGGAAACTTTAATGGGACCTAGTAAGGCTTTAGACCTTCTGAATAAGGCTGCAAACGTGGCTGGAGCGCTATTCCAAATAGCTGGTATAGGTGACTTTAATACTGCACTTCAACTGATGAAGTCCGGCAAATCTGAGAAAAAGCTTAGGGAGATTATTGCAGCTCAAGGTGGGAACCCGGATGTTAAACCTGAGGATATACCCATTGGAGATAAAACATACGATGTTAAAGCTGAAAACGACGGTATGGTTCTGTGGATAGATAACGGTAGACTTATTGAAGCCACTAGAGCTGCAGGTGCACCCAAAGACAAAGGCGCTGGAATACTTCTCAATAAGAAGATCGGCGACCACGTTGAGAAAGGCGATATTCTCTTCACGATCTACGCAGAATCTTCCGTTAAACTTCAAACGGCCGTAGAACTCGTAGAGGAGAGAAGCTTCATAGGTGTCGGCAAAAGTATGGATATGCTCATACAGTTCATACATGAGGTGCCAGTTTACGGGAGAAGATTTGAACTGGAGAGGTAGCCTTTTAAATCTTACATTTTAGGCTCAGTTATAGAATAGGCTAGAAATTGGGCGGTTAAAAGATAAAAGTCCGGGTGATAGTAAGTTTAATGGTGGCTTTAGATTTGGCTAAAGTCTACGTGGAAGTCTATGGATGTAGCGCTAATGTGGCTGATGCCGAGGTAATGCTTGGGCTGCTTAAGAGTAGAGGCTATGAGATAGTCGATAATCCCGAGGGATCAGACGTAAACATTGTAGCTACCTGCACCGTTAAAACACCTACCGAGCATAGGATGGTTCACGTTATATCTAGCCTATCTAAGCTTGAGAAGCCGCTTATAGTAGCGGGATGTATGCCTTTAACGAGTAGAGAAGTTATAGAGCATATAAACCCTAAAGCTTCTCTACTGGGCGCTAGAGCTGTTACACGAATAGTCGACGCTGTTGAAACGGCTTTACGTGGAGGTAGATTCGTTAGACTCATCGAGGTCGATGATACTCCACTATGTAAACCCAGAGTTAGGCTTAAACAGTTCATAGGCATAGTTCCAATAGCTCAAGGATGCCTCGGAAATTGCAGCTTCTGTCAAGTTAAAATTGCAAGAGGCTCTCTTAGAAGCTATCCACCGGATTTAATCGTCGAAGAAGTCCGTAGAGCCTTAGAACACGGTTGCAAAGAAATATGGTTGACTTCTCAAGACAATGGATGCTACGGTATCGACGTAGGCTTAACGTTAGCAGACCTGCTTGAAAAAATCCTGAAGATAGAGAAGGACTTCAAAGTTAGAATCGGTATGATGAACCCCGCGCATCTACAAGCTTTCATAGATAGAATTTTAGACCTATATTCAGACAATAGGGTTTTCAAATTCGCCCATATTCCAGTCCAGTCCGGAAGCGACAAAATTTTAAATAATATGCGTAGAGGCTACACCGTTGTAGACGCTGAGTACGTCATGCGTAAGTTTAGATCCAAATATCCTGAGCTTTCACTCATAACAGATGTCATAGTGGGATATCCAACCGAATCCGAGGAAGACTTTGAGGCTACGCTTAATTTCGTAAAGCGTGTAGAGCCAGACCACGTTAACGTTTCAAAATTCGGAGCTAGACCTAAGACGGAAGCCTACAAACTTAAACCTCTACCGCCTATGGTGATGAAGAAGAGGGTTCAAAAATTGAATGAAGTATACTTCAGCATATCCTATAGGCGCAACTTAAACTGGTTAAACTGGATCGGCGAAGCAATAGTTGAAGAGCAAGGTTTAAAACCTGGAAGTTGGATAACTAGAAACTACGCTTATAAACCCATAGTCGTTTTACACGATGGAAACATTCTCGGCGAGAAGATTAAAATTAAAATCGTAAAAGCTTACCGCAACTTCCTACAGGCAGAGATATTGAATTAACTCAGCAGACTTTAGTATCCTTATATAGTGAAAGATATCCATAGAGCACGCTATCAAAAGAGTGGAAGTCTTCAGAAGAAGAAACTATAGAGGTTTTATTGAAACACTAAAAGCATGGTGGGGCCGGCCGGATT
>JAWCKO010000056.1:0-1892 GCA_038851915.1 Bathyarchaeia archaeon | reverse complement strand
GCTCCAGAACATTCATCATCCTCTTCCCGAGTCTTACCCCGGTCGCCATCCGGCATCTGGAGCCCTTAACGAGCCCAATCCTTATGGATTAGGCTTGTCGTCCTACCTGGCTAGACTACGGCCCCACCAGGATAGACTACGTATCTTTCGCCATTATAAATCTTACTTCCTCCTTTCTAAATATCTTAGAGTTTTTCATTTCCGTAACGTATTCAAAACCCCACTTCCATGGACGTCCATAGTTGCTTTTTATTAGGTCTTGAAAGAGACGTGAAGGACATTTATCGATTCCAAAGGATAGAGGCGGGTTTAGCAAATAGGATGAGAGCTAGATGATTGGCTCTGATTTTGATAAGTATAGAGTAAAGAGGTGGGTCTCTGTTATGCGAGAAGTTTGGAACGATTATCTACACAGTTTAAACTATCCTGATAGTGGAAGACCTAGCAAGTAGCCAGAGCTTACATAGTTAACAATACTATTGGTGAGGTTTCACAGTGTTAAATTCTCCCGGTTTCTATACTCATTTTATCAGTAGAGCTGCGTATTCATCGTTTTCTTGGAAAATCTTTTCAATTTTCCAGCCCGTTTTTTCACATATTTCATTCATTTCCTGAGGGCTGACCGATAACAGGTCGAACCAATCGCCAAGTTCATCCTTATACTCTATTCGAATAGTGACTTGTCCGATTGGTCTTCCCCTTTTCCTGTTAAGTTCATGGTATTTTAGATGTCTCTGCTCATGAGTTGCAGTTGGGTCTCGGCTTGTAGCGATTACCCCATCCTTCTACTTTAGATATGTCGTAGAGAGCTTTCATAAATTCTTCCGTAGCTTTTACACTACCCGCTATTCCAAAGTTATTCCCCATAAGTAAGATCGTATCGAAAAAATTGGGTTTAAACCCTAAATTTAACGCCGACATCGTTACGCAGTTCCTCACCCCTCTTAATCTAGCTACTTTTGCCACTTCAGGCGAAATATCTACCGCAACCACGTTGAAGCCATTTTCTTGCAGCCACAACGAGTGCCGCCCAGCACCACATCCTACATCAAGGACCATGCCTCTAACATAGTTTAAAGCCTCCCTTTCATATTTAGGCCAATCAGAGTATTCAGAGAAATAGTCGTCAAGGTAATCACAATCTCTAATACCATCGTCACGGTGAATATATATGGGTTCTATATCTCCGTGACAGTATGCCATCAATGCTTTTCCGAAGATATCTAAGGAAGATACCATACCTATTTAAAATGACAATTTTCAATGGTTAAACTTTTCGTTCTATTCTATGTCCGTAAAGAGAAGTTTACCGGAAATTTCTCATCGCCATTAAAGAACCCTTTATATTCAACACGTTCTTTTTCCGAGCCATATCATGAAGTCCAGTAACTTTTTGAATCATAGAGTAGATAAACCGTCAAGCATTTCATCCTCTAAGCTGATCTTAGAGACAAGTTTTGCTACCAGTTTTCTAGATTCTCTTAACCAGTTTAGAAGCTCTTCGCTATCCAGTCCTCTCTGTAAGGAAATCTCTTCTTCCTTGACGTCTGCGATTACGTAGCTATAGGGTTTAATCCCAAGCTTATCCCTAAAAATCTTAGGAAGCGCTATCTGCCCTTTAGGTCCAACCTTCAATTTAAGTTTAACCATAAGCATCATAAAGTATTACTATACGTTTAACCATGTAAATCTTCTCAGGTTAAATACGCATAGATTTGATACGCTGCTCATAATATTTGGGAAAATTTTTAATCTATTAGAACTATTATTTAAACGGGTTTGAATGGGTTCTAAAGAAAAGATAACACTTCTTGGAGGGGGAAGCCCCTTCGTCCCATCCATGATTTACGTGATGCTTGAGAATAAAGAGGTTATTGAGGGTTGTGAAGTAT
>JAWCKO010000055.1:0-8262 GCA_038851915.1 Bathyarchaeia archaeon | reverse complement strand
TAATTAAGAGGGCTACGTCAATAGTTGATGAAGAGCTTGCAGATGTAAAGTGCTTCCAAGCTTTTCCAGTCCTCCTTGAGGGGAAGGCTACAGGTCTTTCGAAGAACGGGTCTAGGAAATACGGGTATATGATAGCTCTACGGGTGGTCGAATCTGAAGACGCTATGACTGCAAAATACGTTAAATTGGACTGGTGTAGACTTGAGATTGTTAGGAATAGAATGCTCGATGAAATTCCGGAGGTTGCTAGAGTCCTTTATGATGTAACGGATAAACCACCTGCAACCATAGAATTTGAGTAGGAGAAACATAGATGTCTTTCTGTTTTGTTTTTTAACAGTCTTTAAAAATTGAAATTCTTTTATCTAAGCTAATAGTTAAATCTATTGAGGATTGGTGTAAGTGTCTACTGAGGCTATGGAAAACTACCTTGAAGCAATATATCTACTCGCTAAGAGAAAACAGAGAGTTAGAATTTCCGACATATCTTCAGCTTTAAAGGTTAAAGCTCCTACGACTACGGAGATGGTTCAGAGGCTTGCAGATAGAGGTCTTGTTACATATAAGCCTTACGAGAGGAACATACGGCTTACCGTTGAAGGTGAGGCTGAAGCAGTGAAAGTAATGAAAAAGCATAATGTTCTTAAGGGGTTTCTCCAGCTTCTAGGTGTAAATGAGGAAATAGCCGAGGAGGATGCTTGTAAAATAGAGCATCATATACACCATGAAACTATGAGCAGGCTTTCAAAGTTTATAGAGTTTATTCAGAGGTATCCTGAAAGCCCTAAGTTGCTTGAATCTTTTAGAAGCTTCTGCAGTGAAAAGTAATACAGCCTGAAAGCTTAAGATTGTTATCTAAACTACACCTATAGATGTTAAGACGGTGTTTGCTAAGGCCGATATTATTGTGGCGACGGCTATATTGGTCAACGTTATCAGAATTGCTTTGACGAAGCCATATTCTTTAAACATCGCTATTATCGTAGCTAAACATGGTATGTAGAGTGTTGTAAATAAGCTGAATACCACCATCTGCCTGGATGTTAAAACTGTGTTGAAGTTTGTAGTCCCCGCAGCTTCAGCAAGCATGGCTATTGTAAGCTCCTTACGTAGAACACCGAAGATTAAAGGTATACCTGTAACACTAGGTAGCCCAAGTAGGTTTAAACTTGGACTGAGGATATTTGATAACTCCTTCAGCAAATTTAAGTCGTTTAACAAACCTACGAAGCCGCTTCCAACTATGAGAAGTGGAAAAGCCATAACTATAAATTCTTTAACTCTAACATAAGTTTCAACGGCTATTACTTTCAAACTGGGTATTCTATAGGGAGGCATTTCCATTATCAAACCAATGGGGCCACCTGGTAAAACTGTGCTTGCCATCTTTCCTATGGTGAACACCACTATTAAATCCAACGCGTATATTGCAAGAGCTACGTGTATACCTAGGTATTCCCCAACTAGACTTAAAATAACTATCGTTCTAGCCGCGCAGGGGATCATTGTAATCATTAAACCAAGTATAAGCTTCTCCCTACCAGTCTCCATTATCCTACATCCTAGGCATGCTGGAACATTACAACCGTATCCAAGAAGGAGAGGGATGAATGCTTTACCGTGAAGGCCGATTTTGTGCATGAGAGCGTCCAGAAGGAAGGCTGCTCTTGGAAGATAGCCAGAATTCTCTAGAAAGAATAGTATAAGATAGAACGGTATTACATAGGGAATTACTAAAATTACTCCCGCTATCAGACCGTCTATAAGACCGCGGACGAAGCCTGAACCTTCAGGCATTAGAGGAATTATGAATATGGAAAAATAGTGTTCCATAATACTACTTAGGAAGCCACCAACTATGAAGACTGAAGCGAAAACCGAGGACATTAATACCACCAATAGAAAGTAACCCCAAACCATGTGAGTAGTTAATAGGTCTAAACGTTCCCCAAACGTTACCAAAGGCTCTTTTTCAAGTGTTAATACCTCTTTAACTATACGATTTATGAACGTGTACCGTTCTGAAGCTATGATTACTTGAATCGGCTCTCCATGGATTGCTTCAAGCTCCCCGACGATCTTCTCAGATAGTTCGATTACTTCAGATCCCCTTGGCTCACTAGCAACTTTTCTTAAAATATCTTCATCTTCCTCTAGGATTTTAATAGCCAGCCATCTAGCAGGATAAAGCTTACATAAACTGGGAAGCTTCTCCTGTAATTCATCAGTTAGCTTAGTTAATGCTTTCTCCACCTCCAAGCCATATATAACCTTAACGGGGGAAGTCTTGACTCTACCAAGCGCTACTTCAACAGCTTTACTCAATGCTTCACCAACGCCCCGACCAGATATTGCAACCATGGATATGACTGGAACCCCTAAAATTTCGGAAAATCGTTCAATATTTATTTTGAACCCTTTCTTAGCTGCAATATCGACCATGTTTAAAGCTACGACTAAGGGGGCTTCAAGCTCTAAAAGCTGTACCGTTAAGTAGAGGTTTCTTTCAATGGCGGATGCATCGATTATATTTAATACTACGTCGGGCTTATGGATAGCTATGTATTCTCTAGCCACCACCTCCTCTTCACTATAAGCAGAGAGCGAATACGTACCTGGGAGGTCTAGAATATGTAAGTCATGTGGACCGAATTTAATAAACCCCTCTACTTTCTCAACCGTTTTACCAGGCCAGTTTCCAACGTGTTGAGAAGCCCCAGTTACTTGATTGAAGAAGGTGGATTTACCCGTATTAGCATTAGCGGCTAAGGCTATTCTTATGGCGGTTTTAGGCTCAGACATATTATGGAGCCCTCTTAATGAAGATCCTCTTGGCTACACCATAACCTAGGGCTAGATTTGTACCTCTAACAGTTATCTCAACGGGCCCGTTTAGGAAGGCTCTTCTTAGAACTACAACTTCAACCCCTGGAGTCAAACCCATATCGGCTAGCCGTCTTACGAGCCCTCTACCTCCATATATGTAGACTATTTTGCCACGTTCACCTTCGGATAGAGTATTTAACGGAGTTATTTCCTCTATTCTGGCTGGAATTGCCTTGAGATCGCTTCTCATAGCATTTAAGTCTTCCACGTTAAATCCGTGCCTAAGACGCCAGTGACGGTTCCAGTTACGAACTCTATCTAGGGTTGTTTCCTCTACGTAGCTATGTACCATTCTATGCAGGTGATCTTCTCTATGCGATTCTAGAAGACGCTCACCTGAGGCCGTGAGTTTAAATCTCTCATCGATTCTACAGATTAAACCTTTTCCTAGGGCTTCGTCTAAGGCTTTAACCAGCTCTTCTCTCGTTTTATTGAGTTTTTTAGAAGCTTCATCTAGGTTTAGCCTACCATTGTTTTCAATTATAAACTCCAGAAGTTCGACCAGTACTTCTCTGAACCCCATGGTGTATCATCCTCTACGTAGTTTAATGTTTTCTGAAAATGTTAGGTAAACCTAATATTTAAAAATAGCTTCTTAAAGTGACTACCTTTATACGGATGACTAGATATGTCTATTTTGATTAGACGTGGGTTTCCTCGCAGGTTTCTCGAAGGAAGATATTACACCAAGCCTGGATAAGAAGGTCTACTTAGCAGGCTTCGGTAGAAATAGAACAGCAGAGGGTGTCCACGACAGGCTTTGGGCTAGATGTCTATCCTTAAGCGATGGTAAAACCACGGTAGTCCTAGCATCCTTAGACCTCATAGGGTTATTTTATGAGCCTTACGTTTTAAAGCTTAGGAGAGAATTTGAGAATACGGCGCTCATAATAGCTTCAACGCATAACCACAATGGACCAGATACACTTGGATTATGGGGTCCTGATATCTTTACAAGCGGGTTAAACCCGGATTATATGAATCTACTTATCAATAGAATCCGCCTATGCGTAAGTAGAGCTTTAGGAAGCATGAAACCTGTACGTTTATTCGTCTCCGCAGATGCACGTGAAGAACTTATGGATATGCAGGGGGATGGGAGACTACCAATAGTTAAAGACCCGACGTTGAATATTTTACGGGCCGTAGATTCAACTGGCGAAGGCGTTTTCACACTTATACAATGGAGTAATCACCCTGAAACCTTAGGAGGGTCTAATAGGCTGATAACGGCAGACTTCCCAGGTGTTATATGCGACGAAATTGAGGAAGGAGTTGGCGGAGGAGCCGTATATGTTAACGGAGCTATAGGAGGGCTATTATCTCCGTTGGATCTTGAAAAGCCTCTGATAGATCCAGAGACGCGTGTAAAAGTTGAACATAAGACTTTCAGAGAGATGGAGGTTTTAGGTTTAAGAGTAGCGGATATAGCTTTGGAGACTTTTGAGAGAGGGGAGGAGGTTAAGGACGCTTCGATCCAGGCGAAATTTAAGAGGATATTCATACCTCTTAGAAACAGGTTTTTCAGAATATTGGCAGGGGCTGGTGTTTTAAATCGACCAGTATACACTGGGGGAGAAGTTGACGTTAGAACCGGATATTTGAATACTTCTGAGCTTGGCTACGTTAAGACCGTTTTAGGTGAAGACATTTTAAGTGAGGTGGGCGTTTTAAATATAGGACCTGTTCAAGTAGCTTTAATCCCGGGGGAAATATACCCCGAGCTTGTAAACGGGGGACTTACCAGACTTCCAGGTGCAGACTTCCCAGAAGCACCTTTTGAACCTATAATACGCCACAATATGAATGGAAAGTATAAGTTTATTATAGGTTTGGCTGACGATGAAATAGGCTATATAATACCGATGTGCGAGTGGAATGAGAATCCACCGTGGTTGAACAACTCCCCAGAGCCTCCTTATGGAGAGGTAAATTCTCTAGGCTACGATGCCGCGAGAATAGTATGCGAAGGCATCTGCCCCATATTTTAAATTTCTCGTTGGACCATAGCTTTTATTTCTCCATGAAAGACGGACCCTATATTATCTTAATGAATCTGCCAATACCTTTCTCTAAAGCCTTATCGTAGGCGATTTTCGCGGCGACGGCATCCTGAACGGCCAACCCCGTCGAAGAGAAGATTGTTATCTCATCTCGGGTTTCCCGTCCCTTCTTCAATCCAGCGATTACTTCGCCTATTTCAGCCCAAACATCCTCTATTCTTATCAATCCACGGCTCAGGGGGACGTTTATCTCTCCACTATGGGAGGCTTGCATCAAATCGTCGACAACGATCTTAGCCTTCTTAAGAATGGCCGGGTCGAGCTCTTCCTTTCCAGGAGCATCCGCCCCTATACAGTTGAAGTGCATACCTGTGGAAGCCATGTTTTCCATAACTAGTGGTTGTCTTGAAGGTGTTGCTGTTACAACAATATCGGCGCCCTCAACAGCCTCTTTCACGGTTTTAACAGGGATTATTCTACATCTATCACCGTATTTAGACTGCATTTCAACGGCGAATTCTTCAGCAATTCCATGGAGTCTCCAGACTCTAACCTCATCGAATCCTCCATAGACTTCGAGGAGAGCAGCCAGCTGAGTCTTAGCCTGTGCTCCAGCTCCTACAAGACCTACGATTCTTGAATCTCTCCTTGCAAGGTATTTTGCAGCAATACCTCCGGCCGCGCCTGTTCTAATATCTGTTAGGGTTTTACCGCCCATTATAGCTAGAGGGAATCCATTTCTAGGATTAACGAGGACTACAACTGCCATTACAGTTGGGAGATTGTATTTTCCTCTGTTCTCTGGATGTGAATTGACGATTTTAACGGATGAAATGTCGTAGTTTTCAAGGTATGATGGCATAACTCTTAAGTCGCCATTCTACTTATGGTAGAATAAGTAAACTTTACTCGGCATCTGTGCTCTCCCAAGGCTTTTCTCAACAAATGCTTGCTCTACGGCTTTCATAACCTCGTCCATAGAGAGAAGTTTTCCCACTTCTTCATCCGTAAGGAGCAGGGTTTCCAATGTTCTTCTCATAAATATACTTGGTATTTAAGATTTTAAAATTTTAGCTTCAAGACTTAGTCTAGAACTAGCTTCTATCATTTATAACGAAATATGGTTTTGAAATTAAGTAGATATGTGATAACCAATATCTAACTGGAAACTATTAACAGTATGGATAAGTTGACGTTTTAAACATTTACATATGATACTCAGTGGACATTTAAGCTGAAGCGCTCGGAGCAAATGAATAATTAAAAATAGGTTGTGAATACTACTTAAGTGGATGAATATCTGGTGACTTCAAAACTTCTCTAAATTTCTCTAAGGTTTTCTCCAAGCTTCCTACATATGCCTTAACCGTATAGGAGGCTGTTGAAAACTGTATTCCATTGGTTAAAGTTGATGATGGAAACTGAAGCTCTATTTCACCAAATTTAAGCCATTCAGCATTAGGACCGGAATTGTAAGATTGAACTGCGGCTTTAGCTCCTTCTGGATCTGCTTTAGCTACATCTAAACACTCTGCTTGAAATCTAGGTGCACAACATGTTTCCATCGTTATGATGAAGGCATATCCATCGCTCCAGGGTGCTTCAGCAAAGTATCCTATGGAAGCCCAGCCTTTAAACCTGAGGTCTTCAGGTTTAACTCCGAGCTTACAAATATAGTTTCCATCTATTAGGAAAGCTACGTGATTATCTGTCATCTTCAACCTATTCTTCGGTATAGGTCCGAAGTAGTGTATTGGTTCAGCTTTCTGTTTAACAGGTATTGCAACTGTTCCAGTGTTTCCACGCCCAGGATAGACTTGAGCTAAAGCCCATAAACTCACTTTGCTATTGTGAAAACCTGAGGCAATTAAAGATTCTCTGACATGAATGGCTAGACCACCGTCCTCTAGATCTTCAAGCGCAATATCCCTTGCAATTGTTATGCTGAGTAATTCATTGTTCAATATATCTCTAAGTTTAAACTTAGACTCAAGAGTAGCTGAAGACTTTGTAGAGTTTACTATTTTGAAGTTTCCGGGGTCTAACTCACTTGGGCAGAACCATTCTCCGAAGACTTCAGGATTCTTATAGAAGAAGTTTCTCTCAGGAGAAACCCAAACTCTAAGCCCACCTACATTAAAACCCCTACCCTTAAGAACTGTTTCAAGGTTTGGATTAACCCATAGGAGGTTGGGAGAGTCATTAACAGAAACGCCTATGACTCTTCCACCGTACTCTGAAATCAGTATGGAGCCATTGGCTGAGTAGAGATTAACGGTAGCACCATACCGCTTAAATTTAAACGCCAAATCTTCAAGGCTCATAAAAATAAGTATTGATTAGAAAACTGTTAAATTTAACCCTCACAATATTTAAATTCAACCATAAAAATATCTCAGAGCAAAACCTGCTATAGTATGCGTATGCATTCTTATAGAAGAGGAAAGCTTAAAAATCAGAGTGAAATTCTAAAATGGTGGTAGGGAAGCCCTGGTGGTGTAGTCCGGCCTAGCATCAGCGGCTGTCGCCCGCTGGACGCGGGTTCAAATCCCGCCCAGGGCGTCACAATTTCGGGGTTTAAATCTTTTCCTTTTATATTCTTAAGGCGAGGAACATACGGGACGGAGGTTACTTTTGAAAACTGTAAATGCACCCCTATGGCGTGCGAAATAAATTCATCAGTATTAAGGTTAAACCGTGAGGGAGGACAGTTCCGCATTATTTATAAATAAGCTTAGCTTGGAATATAGCCACGAAACTTCCGATGTGGTGTGCTTTACTGTTGCCCCCGAAAGCCGCCTGTGAAGTTTTCAAGGTGGAGGTGGAACGGATAGTGATAAAATGTTAACTATCCGACAAAGGTTTAGGATCGTTCGCCTTTTTTGGCTTTAGGTTTATTCAGATGGGCTTGGGACAGATCTTAAGACTTAGAAGACAGGCTAAAAATTTAAAAGTATATATGTTATAAGTTAATGGGGAAAATGTTCTCAAGGTTCTCTTCTGTTTTAATGTCTCTGATCTTAATCGCGCAACTACTTGCATTTGCACCTACAGTTTATGGTCAACCAGTAGCCCAGGGTTCAAACATCCCTGTGATAATCAACATTTATAATAATTCGGGAATTACGGAAGAAGAGGCGAGGAAAGCGGTTGAGGAGGCAAGCAAAATACTCGGGCAGGCTGGCTACAAACTGACTGTAGTTAAAGTCAACACGGGTGTCACCGCGGGGGATGACGGCGATGGAGATCTGACTTCTACAGAACGGGAAAGGGTTAGAAATGAGGGGCAGAAAGAGCTTGATAAAACGCCGAATAAAAAAGGTATTAAAATTTGCTTCGTGCGGACTCCTACTTTAGAGACTCCTGACAATCC
>JAWCKO010000054.1:5670-8326 GCA_038851915.1 Bathyarchaeia archaeon | reverse complement strand
TCTTTAAACAACTTCGCTACCGATGTTCTCAAGTTAAAAGGTGTAACATTTTAGAAATTTGTAGCACTTATTTTTAAAAAGTAACACTTATATTATAGTGTCTCCATAAAATGGGGTGAGCCATGTCTATTGTTGAAGTTAGTCCTAAGTATCGTATAACTATTACTCAGAGTGTGCGTAAGAAGACTCCCTTGAGAGTTGGGCAGAAGGTTTACTTGTTGGCTAGGCCTCCATACATTGTTTTGATTCCAATTCCAGATGATGTTGATAAAGCTCTCTCCGAACTTATCGGCGACATAATCTACAGTAGAGAGGAGCGGGAAAAGGCTGAAAAACAACTTTTGAAAGAGGTTTCTTAAGTGAACGAGCATTTCATGGTTGAGACAGAGTTCCTCTTTGGCTTCCAGCCTAAAGATAAACGTTACGATATAGTTTACGAGATATTAAAGGCCTATATGGCAACTAAACCCTTCCCCTTCTACTATCCGGTTTCAGCATTGATTGAGATCCGCGAAGTTATGGCAAGCCACGGGAAAAGCGCAATTGAAAGACTAAACGCCCTAACATTTATAAAAGCGAAGGCGATTTCATCAAACCTTCAGGAGATAAACTTATCTTCAGACGATCTAATCTTGTGCGAGGAAATAATGGCACAATACACGGACTTGACATTTTTTGACGCTTTACACGCCTCTGTAGCATTAAACAATAAATTATCAATAGTTTCAAATGATGAAGCTTATGATAAAATTGGAATAAGAAGAATTTCCTTCAAAAACTTTTTAAACCTCCTAGAAAAATGATTTATCATTTAAATATGTTGTGTAGTTTAATAAAATGGTATTTTCCAAAAGTGAATAGACATTGGGAAGACTATGCTTTTTCTGTGCTTTCCTTCTCCTTCTTTTTGAAGGGGTTGAGGCTTGGATATGCTTTGAAAAAAACCTTTAGAACTGGTGGAACTATTGTCGTTAGGAATGGTATTTCCGTGATAAATGTCCAGATAAACCATATTAGAGCCGCTTGAGCTGGAAGATTCATTTCACCCGTAGGAAGGACTAAAAACTGGCTGAAACCCCAAACACCAATACCTATTATTCCACTACCTAAGGCTAAACCGGCTACGGAGGCAATACCGTAGCTTGAAAGCTCAGGGTAGAATCTGTAAACCATAGCTATAGATGCTATGCTTACCACGCAAGCTGATATGAATGCAACAGCCGTGATAAAGTCAGATATTATGTTTAAACTGTAGAGGGTTAATGTTAAAACAACTACCAGCGTGAGAAGGGCTGCTGAACCGTAGATATGCAGTCTACCAGTCCTTCTCCTGGCTAAGAGGCCCATCACGTAGAAACCTAGAAAGTTTGAAGGAACACCTACTAGTAGGCTTAAAAGAGCATTTCCATGTATCGCCATGTCGCTGATGAATATTCCTATGGCAGCTCCTAATCCTCCAACCATAGGACCATAGACTACTGAGAAAAACCCAGGTACTATTACCGAAGGCCAAAACCTAACAACACCTATTACAGGTGTGAATAAGCCTAAATAGGTTAAGTACCCTAGAGATGCGTAGAGAGCCGCGTTTACCACTGTAGCGCTAAGGTCTTTAAGCTTCACAGTTACTCAAGGTATGCTTAGAAGTAGTTAAATGTATTTTAAGAAAACTTTAATGACTTTAAAGATATTAAAGTAATCGTATATGAAGTCTCTCCAACAATACAATAGGGATGGTATACCTTGATCGTAGGCGTTGACGTAGGTGGAAGCTTCACAAAAGCCGTGGCTCTAGAAGGATCCAATATAATCGGGCTATGCACGGTTTTAACGACAGAACCAGTTGCAGCGGTCTCAGGAGCACTAGGTAAACTACTCTCTCAAATAGGTAAATCACTTAAAGAAGTGGAATTTTTAGCCGTTTCAGGAGCCGGTGCAAGGTTCCTAGGCAGCCGCATACTCGACATCCCAGTTGTTGAAGTAGATGAAATCGAAGCCATAGGAATAGGCGGGTTAACACTGTCAGGTAAAGATAGAGCATTAGTCGCAAGCCTAGGAACAGGTACCGCCCTGGTCGTAGCCCATAGGAATAGCACCATACAACACATCGGGGGGACAGGCGTAGGAGGTGGAACAATTAGAGGCTTAGCGCAGTTAATACTTAGAAGGCAGAATTTCGAAGTTTTAGAGGAATTAGCCTCCAGGGGGAATCTACGTAAGGTCGATTTAACAGTGGGAGATATAGCCGGTAGATCCGTAGGCATAATCCCGGCGGAGGCTACAGCATCAAACTTCGGCAACTTAAGCGAAGACGCCGATGAGAAGGATTTAGCGGCCGGCATCTTCAACCTCGTTGGCGAAGTAGTAGGAGTCGTCGTCAGTCTAGCGGCTAAAGCCTATGGCTTAGAAAGAGACATCGTCCTCGTGGGTAGGCTTGCTGGAAGCAGACTGATATCTGAACGTATCAACGAAGTATGCAAACTTTTTAAAGTCTCCGCGACCACTCCAGAAAACTACGACTACTGCGTGGCTATTGGAGCGGCAGAGTATACTCGACGTAAGAAACCTAAAACTTAGAATAGCGTTATATGGTAGGTTTCCCTATTTCTAACTGGTGATCTGATTGGAAAATATACGTGGGAAGTTTAAGGGCTGT
>JAWCKO010000054.1:0-5660 GCA_038851915.1 Bathyarchaeia archaeon | reverse complement strand
ATGGTGGATTCTGCGCCGAAAGAGGTGTAGGCACGGCTATGGTTCAGCTTGGAGCCTATTTAGCCGAGCCGCCCATGTACGGTGTTTTAGAACAGGGTTTAATTCTACCACCTGCGAAGAAGCAATGCATAGAATTTCTAGCAGGGGAAGTTGAAAAAGTCAAGAAGAGGCTTAACGTAGCCGTATGTTTAAACTTGGCAACCTTAAAACTCGAATGGGGGCTTGAAGCCTCTGAATGCTTTAGAGAAGCTGGCGGCGACCTTGTTGAGCTTAACGTTCACGGAGGCTACAAACGCTACTTGGATCAGGGCAAGCTTAGAGCTATGGTTCTACCTGAGAATAGAGGCGAATTATTCAACTGGCTTAAAGGCTTTTCAGAACTGGACATCCCGACGATTGTAAAGTTCAGAGCCGGGATAATACCAGACTTCACTCCTGTGCTCGATAGAATCGTTAAAATGAATCTTTTTGGAGTACACTTCAACATAAGAAATGAAACTTCTAAACGTCCAGATGTAGTATTCGTCAGAGAAGTTAAAAGCCGATACAGTAGCATATTCCTGCTGGTAAGCGGTTACGTTAGATCAGCTGGAGACGCTATAACGCTTTTCAACGCGGGTGCAGATATGGTCGGTATAGCTGAACCCACGATAAAAGACCCAAACTACATAGCAAGTATAGCTGAAGGTTTAAAGGCTTCTAAACTTAAGGGAGGATTTCAAGCACTTCTCTAGCTCTTTCAACAAGTAGGTTTGCACTATCCACTGGTAAATCGGCCTCTAAAAGTCTAGAAGCCGTTAAATCAGCCAATTGTTTAACTGTCACGTAGCCCCTATCTATAACCTTGTAGAGGATGTGTAAGTCGAACCCCTTTAGAATAGTAACCGGGTATAGTTTGAATTCTACTATGCACTTCTCAAGGTCCATACCGTCTGTGACACCCCAACCGAGTAGGTCAATACCTCTACACTTAGCATACCTGTAGGCATGGTTTGTAAACTTAGTATTCGTCGCTACTAAAGGCTTCGAAATATTCAAAGTATTCAACCCCTTCTCATACCCCTCTCTAATATCCAATATTGTAGCCCAGACCTTCTCAACAGCATCCAACTTAACGTACATATGCGGGTTCATATGGTGCTTAACTTCAACGTATATCCGCTCACCGTTTCTAGAAGCCAATACATCTACCTCATGCTCTATGCAGAACCCCTGAACAACAATATTTCGCACAACTTCATAACCTAGATTCCTGAAAATCTGAGAAATGAAATTTTCAAAATCCGGTTTAGACCTTAATAGGCTTAAACTCGTCCTAAGGTCAACCCTATGCGCCATAGCTGGCTTATACTCAGCCATTATTCTGAAGATCGCACTCAGTATTTCACGGGTAGATATACCGTCGTAAACCTGCTCTTCAACCCTCCTAGAGACTTTCTCAGCAAGCTCTACAGAGCCACACAATTTGAGACAGGTTTTTAAGACCTTTTCCCTGTTAAAAGGCTCACTAACGCCGTCCGCTTTAACAACCATAACCACTACTTCTCGCCCCTCTTAGACTTCACATACTCAAATGCTGAAACAGCCGCAACGTAGCCTTCACCTACGGATTTAGCGAGGCTTAGAGGCTGTCCACATAGATCTCCACAGGCGAAAATTCCCTCTACATCAGTCGCCTGACGCCTATCGACCTTCAAATAGCCAGATGCTTCTGGAAGCAAACCCACGTTGGACGTAAGCTCTAAAACACCCCTCGAACCGAGCTCTATGAACACTCCTTGAACATCGACCCTACTTCCATCGTCTAGTAGAACACCCTCCACCCTATGCTCACCTAATATTTCAACAACCCTCCTACCTTCAACCATGAATACGCCTCTACTTTCAAGCTCTTCAAAGATTCTACTGGAGAATTCCACCCTTCTCGCTATGAGAAAGACTTTAGAAGCGTAATCCGCCATGAGCAGTGCTGCATAGGCGGCGGCACTCCCATCCCCAACAACGGCTACACTCAGCCCTTTAAAGAAAGAGCAGTCGCATTCTGCACAATAGCTTACACCCCTCCCAACAAGCCTATCTTCACCTTTAACGTTCAACTTGTTCCTCCTAGCACCCATAGCAAGTATTACAGCATCAGCTATAATCTCAATTCCACTCTCCGTCTTCAGCTTAAAGGTTGAGCCATCTCTACTCAACTCTACAGCGTCTTCCTTAATCATCTCCACGTTTTTAGACTCAGCCTGTTTTAAACCAGTTTCAAGAAGTTTAGTACCTTCAATGGGTCCTAGTACACCGAAGTAATCGTCGATACGAGCATACTTTAGAGAACTTCCATCGGGTTTACCGAGTAGGAGAACGTTCATCTTACGTTTAGCAGCTGTTATCCCAGCCTGTATCCCAGCGGGTCCACATCCAACTATCGCAACATCTACCTTTCTAACAGAATCCATATATTCACCGTAGAATTCTTCTAAAATATAAGTTGTCCCACTATAAATGTGTTCTAAGCAAAGTCGAATAGTCCATTAAGGCTACGCATAGCTCGTAATCTTACGTTGCTTCTTATCCCCCCGTAGACCTATTATATGTTTTATAAGACTTTCAACACTATTGAATCTAAGCCTAGAAAGAGCTCTAAAATACCAATCTTGACATTTAAGACCAGCAAGTATAGAGCCTGAAACAACAGCTTTATTTAAATCTCTACTGAGTATGTAGCCTGCTATAAATCCTCCACACCACACGTCTCCAGCGCCAGTTACGTCGATTGTTTCACCGGGTAGTCTTGTCAACGCTGGTATGAGTGTTACATCACCATCCTTCTTAACTATGGCTCCCAGCTCACCCAGCGTCACTATAAGTGTTTCTGCTTCGAGTTTTGCCACTGCTCTAGGCAGGTTTTTTAAACCTGTTAAAGCACGGGCTTCAGCTTCATTCAATACGAAGAAATCTGCCTTCCTAGCTATCTCCTTTAAAACGTTTAAAGTGCTTCTACGTATGTATCCAATCCACGTGTTAACGGATATCAACGTCTTCGGGCTTATACTTCTAACGAAATCTATTGTTTTAAGGACTTTTTGAGGAGGCATAGGTGCCAAGTGGAGAATGGTTTCATCTCCAAGCCAACCGGCTGGTATTTGAGAATACTTTATGTATACTCCAGCTCCTATCTTAACGTCTAAGTAGTCCGCCTTCCAGTCTTCATCGTATTTTATCGTAAAGCTCGTCGATGGTCTAGATGAAACCTTTATACCTTTAAGGTTGAACTCTCGTAGAATATCCATATATGCGTAATCTCTACCTACACACGTCACTAGGTCTACATTTCTAACGAGTGTTTTAGCGGCTATAGCAGTGTAGAGGGAGGCTCCCCCGGGCTGACGATTATCACCTTTAACAGTTATAACCCTGTCCATGGAGACATGTCCCATGACTACGGTCCTCAAGTACTTCAATCCTCTGAAGGTTTGCACACTAAGTTTTCTTTCTACACTCTTCTTTAAAACGTAAATACGTCTAAATGAATATTATGATCGATGAGAGTATTTAACGTAGAGTGTAGAGTTGTAGATTTAAGCCTTAAACTGCATCCAGGTAGGGAGAGCGTAGGCTTGAAATTAGAAGGTTCAAGTATATCGCCGGAGAGTATATGCATGATATAGATACGATGAGCCACATAGGTACACACGTCGAATGTCCATCCCACTACGTAAACGCCAGATACGGAGTTAACGGTGCAGATGTTTCCGAAATCCCGGTTGAAACTTTTCTAGGTGAAGCGGTCTTCATAGACTTATCCCATAAGTCTACCCGTGAACCTGTAACGGTTGAAGACATTGAAAAAGCTGGCGTAAGCGAAGGGGACATAGTTCTCATAGGTAACAGCCGTTTTAAAGGGGAGGACAGCCCATATATTTCACCGGAAACAGCTAAATGTCTTGCCGAGAGAAAGGTTAAAATGATCGGCGTAGACGACTCCGTTCAGGTCGAAGCTCCTGGGGGCACTAGCTCCCTCGAATTGATGGCGACGCATGACTACTTATTGTCAAACAACATTCCGATCATAGAGAGATTATGCAACCTAGATAAGCTTAGGAGGTGTAGATTCCTATTCATAGGTCTGCCGGTAAGCATAACTGGGTTAGATTCATTCCCAATTAGAGCCGTTGCATTAGAACCCCTGTGAAACTAGTTAGACTTATTAGCGTATAGAAGTGTTTTCTATGGGTGGGTTGAAACTTGAATCCACGTGAGAGAATACTGGCTGTCTTCGAAAGAAAACCTAAGGATAAGATACCTTGGAATATTAGACCGGAATTCTGGTACGTGTACAATAAGGCTAAAGGCACTCTTCCAGCTAAGTATGCGAATAAAGACATAGCTGAAATATGCGAAGAATGGGGTGCAAGCTGGAGATGCTACTCAGGGTATTTCGTAGAAAGCTTTGTAAGGGTATGGTATGAGGGCGATGTGGAATTTAAAGCAAGCCGCAACGGCAACCTAATAACGTCTGAGATTAAAACGCCTAAAGGTGTTCTCAGAGAAGTATCCATGCTTGGGGAACTCGGATTATCCTCTAGACTCGTCGAATACCCTGTTAAAAGCTTGGAGGATTTTAAGCCTCTACGCTACCTCCTTGAAAACGTCAAAGTAGAATTCAATAGAGAAGTCTACGAGAAGATGAGGCTTAAGCTTGGACACCGCGGTGTGCTCTGGTGTTTCTTCCCCCGTTCACCATTACAAGCGCTATTCATAAACTACATGGGCGTTGAAAGAACCATACGCTTTCTCTTCAGATACAAGTACGAAGTTGAGGGTTTGATGGAGGACATTAAAGCTTCAAACGATAGGTTTTACGAAGCTTTAGCCCCATCCCAGGTTGAAATATTAAACCTGGGTGAGAATGTAGATTCCCGTATAACATCGCCTAAATTGTTCGAAAAATACTGTGTACCGTATTATCAGGAGAGAAGCGACTATATCCATAAACACGGTAAATACGTTCACATCCACGTAGACGGATGGGCTAAACCTATTCTGCCGCTTTTGAGGGAAACTGGATTGGACGGTATAGAAGCTTTAACAGTTGAACCAGTGGGAGACATGACTCTTGAAGATATTAAGAACGCCCTGGGCGATGAAATGCTCCTATTGGATGGAGTACCGTTCATATTCTTCATCCCAGAAGCAATAAGCCTAGATAAATTCGATAAATTCATCGAGAAGATAATATCGATGTTTCCAGATAACTTGGTATTAGGTATTTCCGATGAGCTTCCCCCACCATCCGATGAAACTAGAGTAAAAAGAGTCTCCGAGATAATAGATCGAACCTTCAGACGTTGAAGGCCTCCCAACACTTTAAGCTTTTAAATAGATAAAGAGAGATAACAAAGGGTGAGATGCCCTATGAGCAAAGAGAAGTTAGCCCTTTATGGAGGCAAGCCTATACGTGATAAGCCTCTGCCTCCGATGTTTCCAGGAGCAACGTTCATAGATGATGAAGAGGAGAAGGAGGTTTCAGAGGTTTTAAAAGCCCAATCCCTATTCAGATACTATGGGCCTAAGTTTCTAGGTAAAACTGAGAAGTTTGAAAAAGCCTTCGCCGACTACGTAGGCGTTAAACACGCGTTAGCCGTAAGTTCGGGCACCGGAGCCCT
>JAWCKO010000053.1:6223-8466 GCA_038851915.1 Bathyarchaeia archaeon | reverse complement strand
TCTACTACTGGAGAAGTAGCCAAAAAGGCGAAGTCGACTTTATCCTAAAAGAGGGCGTTGCAAATCCAAGAGCTGATACAGGTAACTTACGCTAGAGAAAGGGATGAAATCGACAGGGGAGAGAGAGATCAAACAGCTCCTAGAAGCTTCCGAAACAACAGGATGCAAAAACCTTACGATAATAACGTGGGACTATGAAGATAGAATTGAGACGGAAAATAAAACAGTAAAATTCATCCCACTATGGAAATGGCTTCTCAAGAACCCTAACTAGCATATCCTCAAAAGTCACATTACTACGGCCAATATTGAGAAGCAGCATGAAGCCTCTATTCACATCCTCCCTAAGCTTAGCGATTTCTTCTCAAATTCTTCAAGAAACGAAAACACTGTTTAATCCTTCGTTGGAGGCTGCTTCATGGAGCCTTTTGTCTGCTGCCAGAAACCGGGCTGCATGGACATATTTGGCTGAGGCTATTTGTAATGCGTCCGCCTGATAGATATGATGCTTCTCCAGTATTCTCCAGGAGTGTGTAAGGATGACTGACTTGACTGGAACCAGTATTGCCAACCCGAGCCGGCTAAGCCTCCTCGTTTCTGAAAGGAAAAAACGCCTAGCTCTACTGTAGTCTTCCTCGCTTATTCTGTTAAGGTATCTGGCTCTATCTAACACCCCTAAAACCTCGCCAATATTCCATGCGCTGAAAGCAAGTTTTACATCACCAGCATACGCTTTAACGTATAGATCTCTGACCTTATCAGTGCCAGCTTCCTCAATATACCTTTTAACTATTGTGCTACTGTCTAGATACGCTGTCTGCCCGCTCATCCCTCATCGCCCTAATAAGCTCGCTTACAGAACCCTCCCTAGGTTTGACGGGTTTAAATTCCAGCTCATAAAATCCTAAACCTGTCAACTCCTCTAGGGCTTTATCCACGTAATCCATCAACTCCTCGCGAATAACCTCCTCAAGTAGAATGCTTAATTCTACCCCATCTTCCATAGCACGCTTCTTAAGCCTACGCCAGAGTTCATCATCAACATAGACGCTGCTTTTCTTTCTAGCCATAAAGACACCTATAAGTATATACCGATAGAACCATATTTAAATTTTCCCAGCCTTAACTGGTGGAATGAATTGAAGCCTAAACTTAAAGGCTCTTAATTTACAGTTTAGTAATTGGGTAGTCTTGAGATTCCGCCAATATTAACGGTTTCTCCGTTAGATAGTCTGCTAAACCTTTCATAGTTTAAACTCAAATGAGTAGCATCCGCATGGGCTGTAGTGTACGCTTGAAGGGGTTGAAGTTGGAAAAGTAGATTCTCAAGGGCTTGCGATTTTGCCGTCTGATAGACAAAAGCTAGAGGTCAGCGGGGGAAATACACCATTATATAGAAAAGACTATCTAAAAATTATCCAAAGTATTACCGCGACTTTCCAACATACTTTTCCGGGTGAATATACCTATCTTCAGCAAGATCTGCGTAAGTCCTATCGTAGCTTACGACTTCTAAATCTTCAACTATTGCAACAGCTGCATGTAAACTGTCAAAATACGTTAGAGTCTTGTATTTGCTTCTCAACTTAAAGGCTTCAACGGGTATACCGCTGTGGCTAAGGCATCTTTTGGCGGATGCTAATCAACTACTTTTGTCATCCCACCTTTTTCTGCGAAGGGGTTGTATTTCGCCATTACAGCTTGCATTTCCCCCTGCCATTACTGCTCTTAAGGAGCATGACGAGGAAGTGAGCAGACGAGATCTTCTCAATGCGGTCAATGACGTAATTCGTTATCTCAAAACAGTAACTGAGAAATCAACTAAAAAAATTAATTTTCCGACAGCCTATTGAGTACCATAAGCCTAGGTTATTCATCTAACATCCCTCTTTTATTTCCATTGTATAATTCCGTCCCCTAAAAACTTCCTTTGCCGCGTAGCTAAAAAACGCTTTATAGGGAAGCCCCGTGTTCACATATATACCCATACTTCCCTACGATTTCTTCAATATATTTTCTTTTAAGAGCCAGTTTACCTTCTCGTCGAATTTTTACATCATGCTATACCGAAGCCAAATACATAGGACGGCTTGCTAAAAGATGCTTAGGAAGATCGGTGAGAAGCTTTAGTCATATGATAATATTTGAAGCCCTTTTAATAAATCCACAATCAAACAGCTTAAATGCCCGATTTCCTATTAAGCTTAACCTACACGGTGAAGATACTACATAACCAGATTTAG
>JAWCKO010000053.1:0-6213 GCA_038851915.1 Bathyarchaeia archaeon | reverse complement strand
ATTTAGAGGTTTTAAACCATTCCCTCCTCTAAAGTACATTTGCCTTCTATACGTTTTAATATCCTCCAGTGGATAATGCTCATATTTTCTCTTATAAAACTTATAGTGTTATGCGTCTCCTCAGGAAGTTTGCGTATAAGAAGTATCTTAGGAAGGCCGTATACAGGTATGAGCAGTACACGCTTCCAATACCTTCAAAGTAGAAGATTGGACTCAATAAACACTTAACTTCTTTTTCTTCTCAAGCTGAAAGCTTAAAGTTCAACTACATAGCAATCTCAAATGAGGAAAACGCTTTTCAGGAAGTGAGAATGAGTATAGGGATACGTGGATAAGAATCAGCTTACTAGTGTATACTTAGCTTTCACCTTTTCAAACTTAGGCTATTCGCTATGGTATTCCCTGTTTCCAATATATCTTAGAGAGCTTGGACTTGAAGCTTGGCAGATTGGCTTCGTATTCTCACTTTTAAATTTAGCGACAACTTTATCCTACTTAACATTAGCCTCTTTTTCAGAAACTACTGGTAGAGGGGGATCGCTTGTCATGGGTTTCAGTCTGTCAGCAGTAGCACTTTTAATGTTGGCTCTTATAAAGAGCCCGGCATGCATAGTCGGTCTAGTTGTTTTCCACAGTTTCCTAGGAGGTTTAAAGACGCCAGTAGGTGAAGCAACTATAGCGGATACGGGTAGAAGTTTAGGTTTATCCCTATCGATATTCTATGTAGCAACTACAGCAGCGGGCATAGTTGGTTCTGCTCTTTCAGGCTATCTAGCGACATCTTTAGGTTTTCCGATTCTTTTCATAATAGCCGGGGTTTTAACGACTTTCTCAGCGGTATTTGTAGCTCTTACATACGGCTACTCTACTAGCAATTCCAGAATGGTTAAACAAACTTTCGGAAGGTCTTTTGAAAACATAAAATTAATACTTTCAGATGGAAACATGATAAAGCTTACGATTGCCCTAATTTTTCACAGCCTAGGTTTTTCCATAATAAATCCATTGGTTCAACTTTACGCTAAGGAGGCTTTAAACCTTGATGAGCAGAGCATAGGAATAATAATGGCTATGTGGAACGTGGGTCTCCTAGTAGCACAAATACCATCAGGTGAATTTACAGATAGATTTGGAGGAATAGCCGTGTTGGCAACACACATCGTTCTTTCATCCGCCTCTTGGATCCTCTACTGTTCGTCGAAAGCATGGAGCGAAGCGATATCTTCAGCATTCATACTTGGAGTTGTAGGAGCTTTAGATATGCCTGCTAGAAGAACTATAATAGTTCAGCTTAAGAGGACGATCGACTCCGCCTCTATAATAGGGTATATAGATGCACTAACGAATTTAGCTTTCATAGTAGGCTCTTCCGTTGGAGGAGTCCTATGGAGTACTTCGGGATACAATATGCCTTTTATAGTGGGCTCTATTATAAACATGTTTGCTTTAATCCCACTCGTAACTCTTATTTCACCAAGAAAGCGATCTCCCAGTATGTAGGGAGGGATTGATATAGAGCTTTTAATATATGGTGGAAATGTAGTTACAATGGGTGAAAAAGGCGTAGTAAGAGATGGGGCTATATTGATCGAAGGGGATAGGATAATCGAGGTTGGCAAATATGACGATGTAAAACGTAGAAACCCAAGAGGCTATGAAAAGTTAAATGCCAGAGGTAAAATAGTTCTACCCGGGCTTGTCAATACGCATCACCATTTAGCCATGAGCCTTCTTAGAGGATACGCTGACGATATGCCCCTTAAAGAATGGCTTGAAGAAAAAATATGGCCAATAGAGTCGCTTATGACTGGTGAAGACGTATATATTGGTGCAAAACTTACGGCAGTTGAATCCGCGCTTGGCGGATGTACAACTGTAAATACTATGTACCATTACGCACCGGAGTTTAATGAGGCTAGGGCAGTAGCTGAAGTCGGTATCAGAGGAGTAGTTGGACATGTATGCTTCTCTTGGCGTAAAGATGAAGATTTAAAACTTACAAAGTCGTTAACCGAGACATGGCATGGAGCTGAAAACGGTAAAATAAGGGTTAGCGTAGACCCCCATGCACCTTATACCGTAGATCCAGATTATATGGTTGAGCTATGGAATATGACGCTGGAGCTTAATGAGAAGTATAGGGAAAAGGGACCTATTATATCGCATATACACTTGGCTGAAGCCGCAGATGAAGCCGATAGGATTAGACGTACGTTTGGCGTTGACCTAAATGGCGGAGTCGTAGAATATCTTGATAAGCTTGGAGTTTTAGACAGGTTGACATTGGCCGCCCATTGTGTTCATCTTTCGGAGAAGGAGATAGTAATCCTCGCTTCTAGAGGCGTTAAAGTCGCCCATAACCCTGTTTCAAACCTTAAACTCGGCTCCGGGATAAGCCCAGTACCTAAACTTTTAGAGAACGGTGTAAACGTCGGTCTTGGAACAGACAGCGTGTGTTCAAACAACAGTTCTGATATGTTTGAAACTATGAAGTTTGCAGCGTTGATACATAAAGGCGTGTATATGAACCCTTCTATTATGAGCGCTTGGAGGGTTTTACAGATGGCCACGATAGATGGCGCTAAGGCATTAAATTGGGATTACGAATTAGGTTCTATCGAGCCTGGAAAGAAAGCCGACATAATACTAGTTGATGTAAGGAAGCCGCATGTAGTACCTATGTATCGCGCGGTGAGTACTCTGGTTTCCGAGGTGAAGAGCAGTGATGTTGAAACAGTTATTGTAGATGGTAGAATAATCGTAGAGAATCGGAGGGTTAAAACGGTTAAGATTGAAGAATTGATAGAGGAATTTCTAAAGGCTAGAAACAAGCTTATAGAGAGAGCTGGGTTAACGACGTATACAGCTGGTGGTCAGCCAACTTAATACTGCTGGGAAAGTAGAGAAGTTTGTCAAATTGATGTTTAAAAGCTGTTGAGCCAAAGCATTTTAAGTACAAAAAAATAAATAAAAAAGTATATATTTTTATACTTACTAACGATATGACTGATTCTACTTGAAGCCGACTGTTTATACAACCCCCAGCTGTCCAAATTGTAAGCTTCTTAAGGGCTTTCTAGAGAAGTTAGGGGTTGCATATGAGGAGAAGAGCTTATTAGATTTAGACGTTCAAACGGAGCTTATAATGATGGATGTATTTACTATGTCGGCACCCATTTTAAAAATTGGAAAACGTATACTAACATTTAAAGAACTTTTCGGCGAAGGTAAATTGAATGAAAAGTTGATAATTAGCGTACTGGAGGCTGAGAAGAATGGTTGAGGCTGTTAAACCTCTTCCCATGGTTAGGTCTTCCAGCGGACACTTCATACCTTGGAGTAGGCAGAGTATTGTAAACTCCCTACTTAAAGAGACGAAGCTTGCAACCATGTTTTTCGGTGTTAGACCGATAACCGAAGAAGAGGCCGAATCCATAGCTTTAGAAGTTGAGGCAAAAGTAAGAAGCATGGATTTAAAATTCGTTTCAGGACCGTTGATAAGAGAAATCGTTAATACGGTTCTCCTTGAGAAAGGCCCCTTCAACCCTCTATACCGGATATACCGTAACGTCTACACCCGTGTGGGAACACCTGTACACGATGCATACGAAATAGACATCGGAAAAGGGTTTGAAGCAAAGGAAAACGCCAATCTCCAGCCTAATGCAGAGACAGCCCATAAGAAGAAGGCCGATAAAACATCTAAAGAAGAGTACTTGCTTCTAATGCCGATAGAACTCGCAGATGCACATTTGAAAGGAGAAGTACATATACTCGATTTAGAATACTTTGGAACAAGGCCCTTCTGCCAGGATTGGAATCTCAAATATTTCTTCTTTCATCGTTTTATTCCTGATGATATGGGTATTAAAACCTCCGTGGCTAGGGCTGCTCAAAGGGCTGAAGTCGCTGTTCTACATTCGGTTAAAGTTTTAGCAGCAGCTCAAACGAATTTCTCCGGTGGAGAAGGATTTTACAATTATCTTGTATTTCTTGCACCATATACACGAGGCTTAAGCTACGACAATGTTAAGCAACTCATGCAGATGATGTTCTATGAACTTACTCAAATCTACGTAGCTAGAGGAGGGCAGCCTGTTTTCTCAAATATTCAAATAACTCCGGGTGTTCCGAAACTTTGGGAAGACGTTCCTATAGTGGCTAGAGGTAGAATTGGACCTGATAAATATGGAGACTATGAAGATGAGGTTAGAATGCTTTACAGAGCATTGAATGAAGTAGCACTTCAGGGAGACTACTGGGGTAAACCTTTCAATTTTCCAAAGCTTGAAAATGGTATAGTTCCCGAGCTTTTCAACGGCGAGTATGATGAAGAGTGGCTATTGGCCCATAGGGTTGTTGCAAAGTTTGGCTCACCATACTTTGACAATATGATGCCTGAGTACAGGGGGTATGGTAAGGGGGTTTCATGTTATCAATGCTGTGCGTACAGTTTCGTTGACACGCCTGATAGTGACCCAGAGTTTGAAGATAAACTATACTTTGTTGACGGTAAGCATTTCAGTATGGGTTCATGGCAGGTTGTAACTGTAAACCTTCCGAGGGCTGCTTACAAATCCAAGGGTGAAGATGAAAAGCTTTACGAGGAGGTTAAAAGGCTTATGGAGGTCTGCGTAGACGTGTTTAAAACCAAGTATCAATGGATGAAGTTGATGGTTGAAAACAATAGAATACCTTTTGCAACGCAGAGGCCGAGAGACCCCGTCACAGGTGGGCGGGGACCGCCACCTGTGAACTTTGAAGAGTTGGTATGGACGATTGGAATAGTCGGAGTAAATGAAACGGTTCAATATCACACAGGGTATCAACTTCACGAATCCGACGAAGCTGTTAAAGTAGCGATTAGACTTATACTTGAGATGAAGAAGTATATTAAAGAGCTTGAGAAGGAAAGCGGCTTTAAGCTTGCATTAGCCCGTACGCCGGCTGAATCTTGTGCTCAAAGATTGGCTGTTTGTGATTTAATAGACCCGGAGTTTGGAGAAGCTGCTAGGAAGGTTGTTAAAGGCGATTTGGAGTCTGCTGAGAGGCTTTTAACCATGGGTGAGCGTGATGCACCGATCTACTACAGTAATGGTACCCATGTTTACGTAGGTGCTAGAATACCGCTATTAGAGAGGATGAGGATAGAGAATAGGTTCTTCCCTGTTCTAAATGGGGGGAACATGTTTCACATTTGGCTGGGAGAAGCATCGTCAGATCCCGAGGCTCTTTACAGGTTTACTAAGCGTATCGCTATGCAGACTCAAATAGGATATTTTGCGTATACTAAAGATTTAACGATATGTGAAGATTGCAATAGAGTTTCAGGTGGATTAAACTCCTACTGCTTAGAGTGCGGTTCAACAAGGGTTAGATGGTGGTCTAGAGTTACTGGATACTACCAGGAAGTCAAGGGATGGAATAGAGCCAAGAGGCATGAATTCTTCGAAAGATTTAGGGTTTCAATAACCTAGCCCTATTTTGTTTGGGAGGCCCTCCACTGTGATTATTAAAGGATTTATCGACGTAAGCTTCGTAGACTGGGATGGACATGTCGTCTCCGTCATTTGGACCCCGGGATGCAACTTCAGATGTCCATTCTGTTTTAATAAAACGCTTGTATTGAACCCCGATTCTCTGCCAGACGTTTCTGAAGAATATATCCTAGGTTTTTTAGAGAGGAATAGAGGTCTCCTAGATGGCTTATGTATAACGGGTGGAGAGCCTACGCTTCAACAAGATTTAAACGGATTCTGTTCAAAAGTTAAGAAGCTTGGTTTAAGAGTTAAACTGGATTCCAACGGTTCGAATCCACAAGCCCTTGAACAACTAATTTCAAGTGGTCTTGCGGACTTCATTGCACTAGACATTAAAGCACCTCTTAACATAGAGAGTTACAGAAGAGCTATAGGTGTACAATCTGAGGAATACGTTGGGAAGATTATGGAGAGTATACGTCTTCTAATGGGCTCAAAAATCGATTATGAATTCAGGACAACCATAGTACCCAATTTACACGGCGAATTTGAAGTTGAACAAATTTGTAAAACCATAAAGGGAGCTAAGAAATACGTTTTGCAAGCTTACAGCCCTAGAGACCCGATTGATCCGGCATTTAAAGACGTTGAACCACCCAGCCAAAGCTTTATGCTTCAATTGGCCAAAATAGCTTCAAAATACGTAGAGAAAGTATCCGTTAGAAGAATATCC
>JAWCKO010000052.1:0-8523 GCA_038851915.1 Bathyarchaeia archaeon | reverse complement strand
TGTGGATTTTCTTTCAACGGTTCGTAGAGAAGACGTTAAAAACGTTAGAGAATGGATGAAAGAGTATCGTCATCTCCCTATGGCGGAGCACGGCTTTTCGATGCTCGTCCGAGTCTCCGATGGAAGTAAAGTCCACAATATACTTTTTGATACTGGCGGCAGCTCCAACGGTGTAGTAGTAAACGCGCGAAGAATGGGGATAGATCTATCCAAAATAGAGTGCATAGTTCTCTCACATGGACACTACGACCACTTCGCAGGTTTACCAGCTGTAGTTAAAGCCGTTGGGAAGAATGGTCTACCGGTAATAGTACACGAAGATATGTTTAAAACGAGAGGTGTAGCCAATCCTGATGGAACGATAAGAAGCTATCCTCGCTTTCCATCGGAGAAAAAGATAGCCCCCGCTAGGTATATTGAAGCAAAACAACCAAGCCTAATAGCGGACGGTCTCATACTTGTGACGGGTGAGATTCCTAGAAAAACCAGCTTTGAGAAAGGTTTTCCACGGCATAGAGCCTTAATGGGCGGTGTATGGCAACCAGACCCGTGGATTTGGGACGACCGTGCCCTTGTAATTCACGTTAAACGTAAGGGTTTAATCATACTCTCTGGATGTGCTCACGCAGGCATAGTAAACACAACTCTTTACGCTAGACAGCTTACTGGGGTGGAGACAGTCCATGCTGTTCTAGGTGGATTCCACTTGGCTGGAGAGGTATCTGAACCACGGATAAATCAGACAGTACATGAACTGGAAAAGATGAACCCAAAGTTACTAGCGCCTTCACACTGTACTGGATGGCGGGGGATCTATGCTATAGCTAATTCCATGCCGAAAGCCTTCGTCTGGAATAGTGTTGGAAATCTATACGTGTTTTAAATTCAGTAGCTTCACAGTGAACGTGAAGGTTTAACTTGTGTTTTTAAACCTGTTTTTCAACCTGGCTACTATTGTTAAAGCCTTCTCCACGTTTCCATCAGCTCCCTTCAAAGCCTCCTTTGCCAGCTCGTATCCTATATCTGCTTTAAGCATGATTATCGACGCTTTAACGTCGTAGTTGGTGTCCTCTAAGACTTTTGAAGCCTTCTCGTAGCTGACGCCTGTTTCAACCATTACTATGCGCTTGGCTCTCTCCCTTAGCTTGAAACTAATCGGTTTAAGGCTGACCATGAGGTTGCTGTGGACCATTCCGAGTTTAACCATAATGGTTGTGCTGAGCATTGTGAGGATGATCTTCTGAGCTGTACCAGCCTTCATACGTGTAGAGCCTGCTATCACCTCAGGTCCGACAACAGTGCATACGGCAATATCTGCATACTCTGAGATTCTAGCGTCAGGGTTTACAGTGATCGCTACAGTTGTCGCTCCTCTATTCTTAGCCTCTTTCAAAGCACCTATCACGTATGGCGTACGTCCACTGGCTGAAATACCTATAACAGTATCAACCCTTCCTACTCTATGCCTAGCTATGGCTCTAACACCGTTATCCTCCTTATCTTCAGCAGCTTCAGATGGACCGTACATGGCTTTTAAACCGCCAGCGAGAATTGCCACAATTTTCCTAGGGTCTACGTTGAAAGTCGACAGTAGCTCCGCTCTATCTATGACTGCTAGTCTACCGCTTGTTCCAGCACCTACGTAGAAAACACGTCCTCCACTTTTCAAACTGTTTATGCAAGCTTCCACGGCCCTAGCGATATTCGGTACCTCTCCTTCAACGGCGTAAGCCACTTTTTTATCCTCATCGTTTATCAGCCTAAGTACGTCTTCTACATCGAGCTTATCTAAATCGACGGATCTAAGGTTCCTCTGCTCAGATATAAGCCTCTCAAGCTCTTCCACATCATCCATGGAGGAAAACCATCCCCCTCGCATGGGTTTCTCTAGACGCGGATTCCGAGAGGTTACGTATTAGACGGCGGTTTAACGGTCTTCCAGCGCTTCTATAGGCCAAAAGCAGTGCGCCAAATACTGGTTTAAACTTAGACTTAGACCTTCTTATACGTGGTATCCTCTTCTTCAGGATGCGGAAGAATAGTCTAGTGAACTCAGCGTCACCTTCGAAAACACCCCCTCGGACACCGACCAACGGCCTCTCCGCCTTCATCCTACTTATAACGGTTGAAGCCGCGTGGACAAGCGCTAGGCAAGACCTGCGTACGATGGTAGATGCAACGCGGTCTCCATTTTTCCAAAGCTTCACCACAATTGGAGCTAAAGACGCTATCTCCACAACTCCTATTCTCCTCAAAGATATTAGGTCTGTAACGTCTATGAGGGAGTTCACGTTAAAATGCTTCGGTATATACTCTACCAGATCTGTTGCCTCCCCCCTTCCATCGTAAGCCATAAGCGCATACCTTAGAGCTTCTCTACCCATGTAGAAGGCTCCCCCCTCATCGTTGATTAAGTAGCCCCAACCGCCCACCCTATGGTAGACGCCATCTTCATCTAAGCCTAAAACTATAGAGCCCGTACCCGATATTACAACAACGCCGGGTCTTCCTAGGGTTGTAGCCGTAAGCGCCGCTATAGCATCGCTGTCTACGTATAGCTTGTTTGAATTCCCCATTTTCTTAAGACTTTCACTTATTAGTCTTCTTCTACGCTCGCTACCGCCTCCAGCGGTCGCTATGAAAATTGTATCGATTCGCTCAATGCTTATTCCAGCCATTTTAACAGCCATGTCTAAAGCCTCCTTAACATTGCTGAGCATGGTTTTAACACCTACTACGGATATGTTGGAAGATTCAGAGTAGCCTAGGCCAGTGATCTGACCTTTTTCATCCGCTATTAAACACACCGTCTTCGTAGCTCCCCCATCAATACCGCAGAAAAACCTCATACTCTAAAAACTAAATATATTATACCCTGTTATATTTATTCGTGTCATCTGAACTCAAATTGGGTATTCAATCCTTAATTGAAGATTGTTTACCGCTTTTAACAGGCAAACGCATAGGAGTTGTTTCAAATCATACTGGCGTCACACCTGAACTCGAACACTTAGTAGACATGCTTTATTTCAAGCTTCACTTAGACATAAAAGCGATTTTTGCCCCAGAACACGGTTTTAGAGGAGATATGCCTGAAGGCTTCTCCGTAGAGAGCTATATAGATGAAAGAACGCAGGTTCCAGTCCACAGCCTATATGGGGCTAGGTTAAAGCCTCCTAAAGACATCCTAGATGAATTAGATGTATTGATTTACGATATTCAAGATGTTGGGGCTCGCTTCTACACGTATATTTCAACGCTCTTCTACGTTTTAGAGGCTGCTGGGGAAAACCGCATAGAGGTGGTTATATTAGATAGGCCGAATCCCATAACGGGGGCACGTATAGAGGGCCCGGTTCTCGATAAAAGGTATAGATCGTTCGTCGGCATATGGGAGATTCCAATTAGGCATGGAATGACCGTGGGAGAGCTGGCTCTACTGTTTAATAGAGAGGCTGGGTTAAACGCAAACTTGAAAGTGTACAGGATGACCGGGTGGAACCGTGGAATGTGGTTTGATGAAACCGGTCTTCCATGGGTTCCCCCGTCGCCTAACATGCCGTGTCTAACCACGGCGATTGTTTACCCTGGAATGTGCCTATTAGAGGGGACCAATATATCTGAAGGCAGGGGTACGACGAAACCCTTTGAACTCATGGGTGCTCCTTGGATAGACAACTATAAACTGGTTGAAGAGTTGAAGAGTCTGCCTCTCAGAGGTGTTAAGTTTAGACCGTCCACATTCATACCTAGATATCGTAAGTACGAAAGTCAATTATGCCGTGGATTGCAAATACACGTCACCGATAGAAATGTATTAGAGTCCGTCAAACTCGGATTAGCCATAATATGGGCAGTTGAGAGGATCCACCCGGATAAACTTCAGTTTAACGTAGAGTGCTACGAAGATACATTGGGATGTTCTATTTGCGGAGTTGGCGGCTCATCTGTTAAACTTCGAGCAAGATACTACTTCGACTGTTTAACTGGAAATGATATTATCCGTAAGCTTATAGAGGATGGGTGCGAGTTTAAGGAAATAGCCAAGCTATGCGATGAAGTAGAGCATTTTGAAAAAATTAGGGGGAGATATCTGCTTTACGATTAAGAGTCTAGGGGATTATGGTAACTCTTTCATCCGCATCTTCCTCTGGGCTTCGGGAACCATAAACGTTTGAGCATATTTAAAGCCGGATTCAATCCCTCTCAATCTAAAGAGGCAGGTGTAGTACTCTATGTATGGAAAACCCGTCTCTCCTTTGGCGAATGCATACACATTAGCGGCTTCCCTCCACTTTTCAAACTCCTCGCTTATATCTACGTAAACCTGCGGTTTAAAACCGTAAGGGTCTTCCCAGTTTTCCGCATAATATAATGCCTTCACATGGAATGAAGGCTTCTCCCTTTTGACGGCTGATAGTGCAGCGTAGAAGACAGCGTCTCTCACATTTAAATAGGTGTTCCTATGGTCTCTGTGAAAGCTACCCCTCCAATGGGTTATCAATATGTCAGGCTTATACTCTCTAATTAAGTCGCACAATCTAAACTTGACTTCGCTGTTAACTGGTAACTCACCATCACTATAGGGTAGGAATACTACTTTAGCACCTAGGATTTCAGCGGCTTTTTCAGCCTCCCTACGCTTCTGAACGCCATATTCTTCAGATGAAAGCTTGAAGTGCCCTTTTTCACCTAAAGTCATATGTACGATAACTACATCATCTTGTTTCGAATATTTAGCGATAATTCCTCCACAGGTGACTTCAGCATCTCCAGCATGCGCACCTATCACCATAAGTCTCACCATGTCGACCACCTATAGGACTTTCCTCATAATGTAAAAGCTTCTAGTCACTTTAAAACCGAAACGTGAGTAGAACTTAGCAGTTTCCCTATCAGTCCACAGTAGGAATGCATTATGAAAACCTCTCGACCGCATATTCTGGAGGCACTTAGCCATTAGAACGCTTCCAATACCCTTCCCCCTCATAGCCTCCCTTACGCCAAAGGGGCCGAAATGTGTTCCAGGCCTATGCCAATCGTATTCTTCGCTGTGGAAATACTGGCAGTATCCTACTACCTCGCTGTGCTTAACGGCTATGAGTATTTGATCTTTATCGCATCCACTCTGAAGAAGCTCCAATGCGTGTCTATACCAGTCTGCGTGGAAGTTTTCCCTGAGGAACTTCAAAAGCAGGTAAATGTATCTAGTTTCTAAAGGTTGGATTTCCACACCCTCTTCTTTAAGCTTCTTCTCAGCCTCAACAACCCGGTCTGGCGGACTGTAGTCTGGGTACAGTTGAGCATCCATACTTAAAGCCTCATAGGCTTTCTCAAAACCATATCTAACGAGCAATGCGAGCAATTCTCCATATCTCATAGGGTCTACCCCTGGGAAGAAGTAGTTAGGGGTGTATGGTGAAAACCAGACGTACTTACGCTTTTTCTCTCTGAAAAATTTAAATGCCTCAGCCATTAAGCGGTCAGCAACGTCTGTTTCAACAAGCTCGGTTTTCACGGCCATAGCCGTTATCCAACCGTTCTCCTCCTCCAATCCATGATAGAACAGGGGATACCGTCTTACAATTCCAATTAGAAAGCCTACGATTTCACCGTTTAATTCGGCTATTTTAAGCCCAGAGTGGTCGAAATTGGGATCGAGTAAGACCTTCCTTTCTAAGACTTTTAAAGTCAATGGATCTTTTCTGAAGAACCCATTCCAAGCGTTGACTAGTAGCTCTTCATCTCCAGCTCTATATTCACGGAGTCAACCATCAATGGAAATACGTAACTTCGACTCTTAACCATTTCTATACTTTGGAAAAATTTATTTACTGAATCTAAAACCATAGAATTGGTATGAGGAAAACTATAACCTATTTTGAAAAAGCTGGGCCAGACAATACGGAAGAAACCATAAGATTGGCTTATGAAAGAGCTCTACAGCTTGGGATAAGAGATGTCGTGGTTGCTTCAACTCACGGCTCTACGGCGCTTAAGCTGGCTGAGGTTTTCAATCCATCAGAATTCAACATAGTCGCCGTAACTATATCTGAAGGCTATAGTGAAGAAGGATGGACGATGGCTAGAGATGAACGGCTGACTCTTCAGAAGAAGGGTATTAAAGTGTTTACGGGTACACACTCTTTAAGCGACGGAGTTGATGAAGCATTCACGGGTTTTATATCGGTTAAAGAAGTCATAGCTCAAACTCTCTACAGGTTTAGTCAAGGTATGAAGGTCTGCGTTGAGATCGTTCTAATGGCGGCTGATGCAGGGCTCATACCAGTCGATAGACATGTCATCGCTATAGCTGGAACAGATAGAGGAGCCGATACTGCGATAGTAGTTAAACCATCATACTCTCGAAAGTTTACAGAGTTAAGGATAAAAGAGATAATATGCATGCCCAGTTGACGCAAACTGAGCCTCTCTTTATTTTTTAGAAGGATGTCTTTATGTGTAGTCTTTTAAAGTTTGGAAACCCCTCAGAGGCTGGTTTAAACCTTGAAAAGCTACTGGAGGCGTTGAAGGTTTTAGAGCGTGGGGTTAAAGATGGAGTCTACCCGGGTTTTGTAGCTCTAGTAGCTCGGAAGACTGTGATAGCTCTTTATGAGGCTGGAGGTTATGCTCAACTTGTACCTGAGGTAAGACCTATGACTAGAGAAGCAGTATTCGACTTAGCGTCTATTACTAAGCCTGTCTGTACTGCGGCTTTAACGCTGAAGATGGTTGAAAGAGGACTTTTAAGCCTTGAATCTCCTCTATCAGAGTTCTTAGATGGTTGGAACCGTGGATGGAGGGAAAACGTCAGAATAAAGCATCTTCTAACCCATAGTTCTGGGTTGCCTGCTTGGCTCCCGCTTTATAAGACTTGGAAAAGTAAAAGCGAGTTTTTAAACGCAATAACTCAATTAGATTGCGAGTATGAGCCCGGCTCTAAAATAGTCTACAGCGACTTGGGCTTTATGCTTCTAGGCTTTATACTGGAGACTATTTCAGGGCTTAGCCTTGATAGGCTTTCTAAAAATGAGATATTTGAACCGCTTAAAATGTCTAAAACAACGTTTAAACCCGCAGGCTTTCTTAAGGCTAAGTCTGTTGCTACGGAGAACTGTCCATGGAGGGGAAGGGTACTAGTAGGCGAGGTTCACGATGAAAACGCCTACGCCTTAGGAGGCGTTGCAGGCCACGCGGGTCTATTTTCCACAGCATACGATTTAGCGGTTTTCAGCCAGATGATGCTTAATGGAGGATGTTATGGTTCTGTTAGAATACTCAGAGAGGAGACTGTTGAAAAAGCCGTGAAAGTTTGGGTTGAAGACGGCTCTAGGAGATTTGGGCTTGGATGGGCTAAGCCAGTAGAATGGATTCTTCCTTACGACTCCTACGGGCATACAGGTTTCACTGGAACGTCTATCTGGATAAGCCCTAAACAGAATCTTTTCGCAATATTGTTAACTAATCGTATTCACCCATCTAGGAATAATCCGGCTTGTTTAAGAATAGAAGATGTAAGGATAGCTTTTCATAGGTTAATCGTAGAGTCTATTGTAGATTAACTATCGGTAAAATTCTTATATTTGTAAGAAAAACTACTTCTTGAATGTCTTTACAATCTTCCGAGAAAGTTGAGCTTAGAACTGGTGTTATACCAGCTGCTTTATATGCAGGTAAGCTTAGGAAAATAGCATTAGCTGTTTTTAAGAATTTAGCGCCTCGAGATGTAATACTTAGAGATGTAGCCAAACTTAATCAATCACTCTATGGGAAGCTTGTAGAAGAACTTAAACTTAGTAAAGGAGACTTTGTAAGAATTAGTGTTAAAGCATTTTACGATAAAGATAAAGGTGAACTATCGTTTGAGATTCCTCATATAGAAAGACTTGTCTTCGAATCAGATGTTAGACAGATTTATGAAGCCAAGATGAAGGAATTAGAAGAATCCCTTAGGAAAGCTGAAGCCGAGAGAGAACATTATAGAAACCAATTGGTGAACCTGAAGAAGGGTTTAGAAGAGCTTCTAAGAACGCTTTAAACGCCATATTGCTTAAAAAGCTACTGTTCACCTAGGTTGAATGCTTAAAAATAAAAATTGATGGAATTACCCACTATAACTGCTGTTCGACTTTAAACGTTAAACCATGTGGTTTACCGTCAAGCTCTAAAACTATAACCGTATCATATGGATCTGGAGCTATTGCAGGTAATCCCCTTAAAAAGACTCTTCCATCTTTCTTGGAAAACTTCACGTACTCGCCTGTAGCTAGCATATATGCGTCTTTCACGTCATTGCCTACACCTGCTATGCATACTTCCCTACCCGGCCATCTGAACACGTGTACATATGCTTTACTGCCTTTAGCCGTGAACGTTCCAACAGACGTACTGAATGGGCATCTTTCAGAACCGTATATAGATTCACCGTTAACCCTCATCCAGGAGCCTATTTCCCTAAGTATCCTTATAGCTCCGGCTGGGAATGTTCCATCGGCTTTAGGTCCAACGTTTAATAGAAGGTTT
>JAWCKO010000051.1:0-8531 GCA_038851915.1 Bathyarchaeia archaeon | reverse complement strand
TGTAGACTATGATCCAAGAATGCCATGTGTTTTAGACCCTGATAGATGCGGTAGTAGGCTTAGGAGTGAAATTAGAGAGCTCGTCAATTCATATGGACTTGAAATCTCAGGCTTTTGTGCTCAACTTTCCGGTCCAACTAGATTCGGAGGATTGGATGAGGAGGAAGGGTTGGATAACCGTATTGAGAAGACTAAGAAAGCTTTGAAATTGGCGGTAGACATGGGTGCTTCAATAGTTACAACGCACCCGGGCAGAATCCCAAGCAACAAGAACGACCTAGTGTATACTACCATAAAGAGGAGCATATCTGAAATAGCTAAGTACGGTGAAGACGTCGGTGCGTTTTTCTGCATAGAGACAGGTATGGAGCCTGCAGACGTACTGAGAAGTTTCTTAGAAGACGTGGGAAGTACAGCCTTGAAAGTAAATTATGATCCAGCTAATATGCTCCATTTCGGGGTAGATGAAGTCGTTAAAGGTGTTAAAACTTTGGGAAAGTGGATAGTTCATACCCATGCTAAAGACCATAATCCTAAGACTAAGAGGGCTACCGTCGGCGAAGGACTTGTTCCATGGGATGGTTACATAGCCGCTTTAAAGGAGGTTGGCTATAAGGGATGGTTTGCTATAGAGGATGAAACAGGTATCGACGTCGTAGAATCTATAAAGCGGGGTAAAAAATTTTTGGAAAAATATGAGGTTTAAATTCTATCTAAGCCTAAGAACTTTACAGTTTCACTTACAACACTATCTTCTTTTATTTTTCTGAGGGTTTCAACAAGACCGTTTACAAACGCTTCTACTAGTTTCCTGCCTTTTTCACTAGTCGCTTTGGTAGGATTTCCTACGTATCCTTCCGGACAGTATGCAACCCAGTCTACTGGTGTACGGTTTACTCTTAGTTTTAGCAGGTTTAGCTCGTTCCATCTTGCAGAGTTCAGGGTAGAGATAAAGCATGAAACTTGTCTCTATTTCACATGCATGCCCTATCTCACTTGTCTCTTTAACTTCTTGTAAAACCTTCTGTTCAAAGGCCCACGGCTCAGCAAGAATGTAGAGTGAATAGTCCATTCTCCTTGTAAGTCTGCTTGCCGCAAAGAGTCTTAGAAGGCTTACATTTCCACCGTGACCGTTCAATATGACTATTTTCTTAAACCCGTTTCTGGAGACTTCTTCACATATGTTTTCTAAGAGATTTAAAAGTAGGTCTTCTCTTACGTTTATGGCTCCGGGGAATTGACGCATATCTGCTACATAACTGTAGAATAGTGGAGGTAAAACTATGCACGGTTCTATTTCCGAGGCTTTTAAAGCTATTTTGTAAACCGTTAACGCGTCTGTTCCAAGAGGTAGATGAGGACCGTGCTTTTCTAAAGAGCCGATGGGAATAACTACTACTATGTCATCTCTCTTAGAGAGTTCCGCAAGGTCGTCCGCTGTAAGTTCTTCCCACTTCAACTTTGACACGCCCCATCTACTTTAAACCTAGAAATCTTAAAGCGTTTCCACCGAGAAACTTGTCGACGGTTTTCTTCGATACGCCTATCACCTGACGTAGGATAGCTACGTCTCTCTCGACGTGGTATTTTCCATACTCTAATCTCCCGGCTGTGCAATCGGTGCCGAATAAAACGTTGTCTTCAGCACCGAAGGCCATAACCTTCTGAAGAGCATCTCTACGGTATATTAGAGGTGTACCGGGAGTGGCGTCTATGAACATTTGAACTTCCTTCCGCGCTCTTTCAATCTCTTCAAGAGAGGCTCTAAACCTTCCCCATACGGCTATACACTCGTCTACCCACGGCCAGCTTACGTGAGCCAGTGCGAATCTAAGGTTTGGAAAACTCAGTAAAACCTCGTAATTCACAGGTCTGCAGAATCTTGAAGAATCTTTAAACCCGTATAGTATACCTGAGTGAAATAGTATTGGAATATTCAGTTCTTCAGCCTTCTTGTAAATCGGGTACATGAATTCATCATATGGATACCAGTGGTCTGGTATCATTTTAATGCCCTTCAGCTCTTTAGATGTGACAGCCCATTCTAAGATTTGAACGGCATCTTTAAGTCTAGGCTCAAGCCAGACAAATCCTACGATTCTATCTGGCGCCTCCTTCTGAAGTCTGGCTATGAACTCAACGGCCTCCATCTGTTTTTCAGAGGCGACATTTGGATAGCTAAATTCTAAATGCCTAGTTACACCGGGGGCCGTCCTGGGGATTATCTTCTCTTCCAAGCCCATGTAAGGCGATGGATACGGCGAGAATATGATCGCTTTATTTATTCCAGCCTTATCCATACCCTTCAGGATAACATCTGTCTTCTCAACCCCTAAACTGTGGACATGACAATCTATTATCATGGTTTACACCGATCTAATTCTAACTTGAAGGCTGTTATAAGACTTAGCAAACATAAATCCATACAATTCATGTTTGAAGAGAAGTAGAAGGCGACTTTTCAAGCGCAAAGAAAACCATACATTTCTATAAACATCTCCAATGTTTTCCACTCTAGAAGAATGTAAGTCCCGGGGGCCGGATTTGAACCGACGGCACTCCGGTTTCTGTCCGCCTGGTAAGCTGAGTGACCTACGCCAATTGTGGCGAGGTCTACAGCCGGAAGCTCTACCAGGCTGAGCTACCCCGGGCAAGTTCAATTAAACCTAGATGTTTTTATAAAGTTTGCTCCAAGAATTCTCATGGTCTTTTAAAAAAGATGGAAGAACGGATCCTGAGAATTCTACCGATTTCAATGAGAGTCTAAGGTAAGCCGGCGATTTTGAACTCATATGGGCGTTGATGCTGCTAGGGTTGTATTAAACTATAATAACAACTTGGTAACTGTAATTACAGGATGCTAAATAAGATAAGGGCTATTGCTGAGAGATTTACAAGTGTTTTAGCTGAGCCATTGGCTAAAATCGGTTTTAAAGCCGAATACTTAAGTCTTATGGGTTTAATCGTAGCGGCATTGGCGGCTTTAACTTATACTGTTCAAGGAGAATTGGGGCTCTACGTCGCTTCAATTTTAGTAATGCTTTCAGGCTTTTTTGATATGCTTGATGGTGCCGTAGCTAGGGCGGCCGGTACTGTAGACCGTTTAGGTTCATTCCTAGATTCTACGATAGATAGATTTTCAGATTCCATAGTAATGGGGGGTTTGATCTTGAGCGGAAGAGTACCTATAGAGCCTGGTTTTATCGCACTAGTGGGTTCACTTTTAACAAGCTATGTGAGAGCTAAGGCAGAATCTTTAGGATTGGAAATGTCTGGCATTGGGCTTATCGAAAGGGGGGAGCGAATTTTAATAATAGCTCTTTCAGGGCTTCTAAACATCGTAGAAATCGGTGTTTGGATTTTAGCAGTCTTATCTCTGGTCACAGTTGCTCAGAGAATCCTTTATACCTACAGAAGACTCAGGCAGAGTTAAATTTTCAAGAGTTTTTTCGAGAAGCGAAAGCCCATCTTTTAAAGTTTTTAAGCCGAGTGGTGTAATCTCGTAATACTGTCTTCGAACGCTTTCTTTCTTAGCGCTTTTCCTAATTAAACCCTCCTGCTCCATCTTATATAAAACCATATATATGGTTATCGTTGCCACGTTGAAGCCGAATCTACTCTTCAAGATCTTCCTAACCTCATAAGCATATAGAGGCCTCTCTACTAACATCCTCAATATATACATCCAAATGTTTTCAACTGTCACCTTTCTAACGAGGCGTCTATACGCCAAACTCTTACCACTGATCCTACCTTCTTAAAGGCCTAATAAGTTTACGCTCATCTCTAGATCTGACTTTCACAACACCATAATGGACGGCGCAGGACACGCAGTAGTTTTTAACAGTGGTATAGGAGCTTATATACGCTCCTTTAGCTTTAAGCTCTTTAGCAAGCTGTGGGTCGACGGGTGAAACTTTCACACTGACCCGTTTAATCTTATCTCTAGGTACAAGTGCTCCGCAGTTGTCGCATTCTACAAGCTCGGTTCTACCCTTCGTCCCCTTATTACGACCTCTAGACCTTCTTTTCTTAGGCATAGTCGTCCAGTTAAATGGTAGTTGAGCAGTATTAAAAGGATTATGTTTCAGGAAATTGAATCTTCGACTGTTAATCGGAAGACCCAGTAACTTATTGTAGTCATAACTGGTAATCTCTACATGTGCTTTAGTTTTAAAAGCTTCTTCCAGTAGATTATCTCAACGGTGTAATCATGCGTAAAGTTGTATCTGTTCCACGCGGTTCGACAGCAACCTTAGGGTTTGTTGACGGAGACTTACACGTAGGTGAAGAATCCACTATAAATGCTGAAGAAGGACTACGAAGGGTTACAGTTTCAGGTGCTGTACGCTGTGAGGGGGACTGTGTCTTCAACTGTGGTTTAGTAGCTGAATCTCTAGATGGACATGAAGGAGATATTACAATTGAGGGAGATCTATCGGTTAGCACTAAGGTAAAAATCAGAGACGGTGGGCTTCACGTAATCGGAAACCTTTCAGCGAAAACAGTAGATGTAGATAGGAAAGTCGCGGTTGATAAAGACCTTAACGTTGAGAAAGTTAAAGTCGGTGGAAGCCTTGAAGTCGGAGGTAACACAAAAGCCTTAGATATAGAAGTGGGCGGCTCCTACAAGGCATATGGAAATGTAGAAATGGAAACAATCGAAGTAGGTGGATCGGTTGATATTAATGGGATTGTAAAAGGTTCGAAAATTGAGGTAGGCGGGTCTTTCAGAGGAAAGGGGTTAGTGGAGGTCGGGAGAATAACAGTCGGAGGTACAGTTAAAATCGAAGCTGAAGTTGAAATCGAAGATATCGATGTTGGCGGCACAGTTGTAATTAAGGGCGGTGAAGTGAAGAGAAACATTCGCGTAGGGGGAACGTTTGAATCCACAGATTCCCTTAAGTTCAATAGCATTGATGTGGGCGGTGCTGTAAAGCTCTCCAATAGATGTGAAGGGGGGAGTATCGATGTTGGCGGCTCTTTAAAAGTCGACGGCAGTCTTGTGTTTACGGGTATCGATGTTGGCGGCTCCGTTGAAATAACTGGCGATGCCGAAGGCGAAAACATCGATGTTGGCGGTAAACTCAGTATAAGGAAAAGTTTAAGTTTATCCGGTAAGCTGGATGTTGGCGGCTCCGTTGAAGTAGACGGTTGCGTAAAAGCTAAATATGTCGATGTTGGCGGCTCTCTGAAGGCATCAAGGGCTGAAGCTTTAGACGCCGTGAGAGTTGGAGGATCTATAGAGACTTCGGAAGGTGTGAAAGCTGCTTACATAGAGATTGGTAGGAGAGGTGAGGTTAGGGGTCTTTTAATAGGCGGTAGGGTCCTCGTACAGGAGAGGGCTAGAGTTGAAGATATATACGCTGATATTTTAACGTTGGAGGAGAATTCGAGAGCTAGAAACATCTACGCAAAAAGAGCATACGTAGAGTCTGGCTGTAAGATACTGGGAGAAGTACAGTATACTGAACTACTGGAGAAAGAAGAAGGAGTTTTATTCGCTCAAACGCCGGTAAAAGTTGAAAAGCTACCTCCCCCACCATTCTAATATTAGTTTAAAAGTTGAGAATGCCATGGGCGGGAGACGAACAAAATATGAGATATATTCCGATGTATTGGAAACCGTTTTAAGAAGAGGGCCTTCCCCTATAACTAGGATAGCTTACGGTGCTGGTCTCCCAGTTGATAGAGCGAAGAAAGCTCTACAATTTCTCGTAGCCCACGGTCTTTTGAGAGAAGATACGATAAGTGGTGTGAAGGTTTATGTACTAACCAAGAGAGGTGGGGAATTTCTAGAAGCCTTGAAAATTGTGAAAAAATACATGAGTTGATGCAATCTGATATCAAAAGTACTTGACATTTCGTCTTCCCTTTTTAGGTATTTTCCGCGATGCTTATCCGTAGTAAAGCTTTTTATCTCTAAAGGCTATCACACTACTTGAGCATTTCAATGAATGATGGTGTTGCTGTTAACGTTAGAAACCTCGTAAAATTCTTCGGGTCGTTTAAAGCCTTAGATGGCATCTCTTTCCAGGTTAAGGAGGGAGAGATTTTCGGGTTAATTGGACCCAATGGTGCTGGTAAGACTACTGCTTTAAGGATTCTTGCCACTCTTCTACTCCCAACAGAAGGTTTTGTGAAGGTTTTCGGATATGACGTTGTTTCTCAGGCTGCCGATGTAAGACGTATAATAAGCTATCTTGCTGAGGATGCTGGAGCCTATAGAAACCTCTCAGGGTTGGAATACCTCTCAATAATGGCTAGGGTATATTTCCACTCTAAAGATGAGGCTTTAGAAGCCGTTGAACGTGCCGTCAGCATATCAGGGCTCGGCGATAAAATAAACGATAAGATTAAAACCTACAGTAAAGGTATGAAGAGGAGGCTTCAGATAGCGAGAGTTTTCATGTTGAAACCTAAACTAGCCATACTCGATGAGCCTACTGCGGGTTTAGACGTCGTACATGCAAGTTACATAAGGAAGCTTATAAAAGATTACGCTAACAGATATGGTGTAACCGTGATCATGTCAAGTCACAATATGCTTGAGGTAGAGTATATCTGCAGTATAATAGCCTTAATAAACAAAGGTAGAATAGTGGCGGAGGGTACGCCGGATCAACTTAAAGCATCTTTGAATGCTTCAAATCTTGAAGAAGTTTTCATAAGGGTGGTGGATGTTGAGTAGCCTCCCTCCTCTAGTTGAAAAAGAAGTTAAAGACTTACTGAGAGACCCTAGGATCTACATCGGTCTGCTTGCGCCTATTCTAATAATGCCTATAATCGGTTTAGCTATGTCGGCAGCTATGCAGAGCTCCATTGAAACTATTTCAAGGGAGGGGGTTAAAGTCGCCGTTATAGATTTAGATGGAACGGCTACTAGCCGTGAATTTATAGGCTTCATGCATAGCCTTGGTTTAAACGTATCAGGGGCGCCCTCAGTAGAAGTTGAAGATGCCATTGAAAAGCTTAAAAATATCGATGTTAGAATTTTAATAGTCATACCGAATGGTTTTGGATCCAACGTTACAAGCTTTAAAAAAGCTCAGATAAATGTGTATTTCATCGTTAAAAGCATGGGTTTAAGTGGTGTTGGCATCTTCTCCATTATTGAGAATGTGTTAAACGCTTATTCTAGAGCTTTAGTTGAATCCTTTATATCTTCTACAAGTCCCGAAGTCAATCCCGAGGATGTTTTAAACCCATTAACAACTGTAAGCTATACGATTGTTAAGAATAAGATCCTCAGGGTTTCACCCAGCATTCTATTTAACCAGTTTTTCATGGGCTCTGGGATAATTGTTCCAATGGTTTTAATGTTGGTTTCGATTACAGTTGCTCAAATAGCTGCGACTGCTACAGCTGTTGAAAACGAGGAGAAAACCCTTGAAACTCTGTTGACGCTTCCCATTAGCAGGTACAGTATTTTGATGGGTAAACTTATAGGGTCCACTGTTGTAGCGATGCTTGGAACAATTCTATTCATAGTCGGGTTAACCGTATACTTTCAAAGCCTCTTCAGCCTCCCCATAATGGCTGGGGAGGGTTTAACTGTTTCACTAGAGTTTCCAACAGCGTCGTTTGAAAGCTATATAATGCTATTTGTAAGCCTTCTAATAGCGATATTTTTCGCAACTTCTCTAGGCGTTATAATAGGGGCTTTAAGTAGCGACGTTAGAATATCCGGCTCCCTAGTTGGGTTTGTACAAATACCGATAATGATTCCAATGTTCATAGTGATATACGGTGATATTAGAAGCTTACCATTGGCATTACAATTATTCATTTATGCTTTACCTCCAAGCTATCCGATGCTTATAGCTCAAAGCATGTTTTTCTCAGAGCTTCCATTTGAAGCACTTCTAGGAATACCCTATTCAGCCGTATTCACTGTCTTCCTAATCTACCTGACTAGTAAACTTCTAGTGTCTGAGAAGCTTCTATCCCTCCAATATAAGCTTTTAATGCGTAAAATGAAAGGTAAAGTTACGCCTTAAGATTAATAGGCTTTACCTAAGTAGACATATTCTCCAGCTTTCCTGCCACATACTATACATTTTTCCTCTTCAGAGGGTTTAACCCTGTTTTTAAGGGGTACCCCTCTAACCTCTAAACCCAGTATTTCCTTAAGCTTTAGAGAGCAGCTTTCTCCGTCGAAATCTATTGAGCAGAACGGAGCAACTATAAAGCCGCCTTTATCGGCTAAATCTCTAACTTCATCGAAAGTCTCAGCTTTAAACAATCTTAGTTCAAAAAATTCCTCAGCCTTTCTTCTAATGTTTTGAAGAGCTTCATAACCAAGCTTCTTAACAGTCTCCACTAAACCATCTAGCTGAACAGTTATTCTACTACGGTTATCTCTTCTAAATATTGTTACAGTTTTTGCTTCGACTTCTCTTAGGCCGACTTCAGCTCTAATTGGAACCCCCATCATCTCCCAATAGTAGTATTTCGCACCTGGGGTCTTATCTGAAAGATCAACTTCTACTCTGAAGCCCACTTCCTTTAAACTCCTATAGATCTCCATG
>JAWCKO010000050.1:2965-8582 GCA_038851915.1 Bathyarchaeia archaeon | reverse complement strand
TAGGAGAGACTGGTGGTTCGACGTATATGAAGAATTCGAACGTATGAATAGAATGATTGAAGATATCATACGTAGAAGCTTTAGATTCGAACCTGAGAGAATGTTTGAGAAAGTTGAGCCTGGCGAATCTAAAGTATACACCTACGGCTTTTCAATCCGGATAGGCCCCGACGGAAAACCAATAGTAAGAGAGTTTGGAAATGTTTTCCCCGGCAGATACGGTCCTGAGGTGAAACCTGAAATGGAGCCTTTAGTCGACGTAATAGAGAAAGACGATGAAATAGTAGTTGTAGCTGAGCTTCCAGGTGTTGAAAAAGAGCAGATACAGATCAATGCTACAGAAAAATCTCTAACAATAAATGTAGATACTCTTGGAAGACGCTATCATAAGGAGCTTGAGCTTCCAAGCACTATAGACCCCAAGTCTTCTAAAGCAACCTATAAGAACGGTGTTCTTGAAGTACGGCTTAAAAAGGTTGGGCGGACTACGAAGGGGGAAAAACTTAAAGTAGAGTAACTCCCCCCTCTTTGAATACTGGTGTCTCTCATGCCAACTAGGCTCCGTAAGATAAGAAAACTCAGGGGATCTAGAACTTGCGGTTGGGGTAGGGTAGGTCAGCATAGGAAAAGCGGTATGAGGGGAGGCTTTGGTAGAGCCAGCTTGCATAAGCATAAGTGGACTTGGACAGTTAAGTATGCTCCAGACTACTTCGGTAAAAGCGGTTTTAAATCACCGATGCAGAAGTTTAAGTTGAAGTTTAAAGAGGTTAATGTTGGAGAGCTCGCAGATATACTGTCTAAACTGGAGAAGGTTGAGCTTCAAAACGGTAAGCCCATCGTAGATCTACCGCTTCTAGGATATGGTAAACTACTGGGGAGGGGTGAATTGAAAATCCCAGTAATAGTTAAAGCCATCAGTTTTACAGAGAATGCCGCCGAGAAGATTAAGAAAGCCGGTGGGGAAATAATAGAGGTTAAGGTTTGATGAGTTATGCCGGGTAGGTTTCTAAACTTCTTCAGACCTTTCTCAAGGTTGATGTTTGAAGTTAAAAAACCTGAGAGGAAGGTTAGCTTTTCCTCTAAACTCTTATGGACGTTTTTCGCTCTTCTAATATACTATGTTATGAGTGAAACCCCCATATACGGTATATCTTACAGGGGTTTGTACGACCCGCTTATAGCCGCCAGGGTTATATTTGCATCTACACATGGAACGCTTATGGAGCTCGGCATAGGGCCGATAGTTACTGGAGGTTTAATTCTTCAACTTTTAGTTGGCTCTGGAATAGTAGAATGCGATCTTTCAAACCCGGAGGATAGAGTCCTATACACGACGGCTAACAGATTCATGAGCATACTTATGACTATTTTCCAGGCAATTGTATACATTTTAGGTGGAGTTTATGGTACATTATCCGTAGAAGCCGGAATGTTGGTTTTTATTCAGCTTCTAGCAGCAGGTGTAATTGTAATACTTTTAGATGAAATGGTTCAAAAGTGGGGTTTAGGAAGCGGTATAAGCCTCTTCATACTTGCAGGTGTTGCTAAACAAATATGGTGGTTCGGCTTCTCTCCTCTACCCGGAATAGCTAACGATGGAAAGCTTTTCGGGGCTCTTCCAGCCTTTATAGAAGGCCTCGTAAAAGGAGAAGACGTCGTTAAAGCATTTATGAGGAGTGGTACGGAAAATACACCTAATATGGTTGGTTTTGTATCGACTGTTATGACTTTTCTAGTGATAATATACTTGGAAGGTGTTAGGATTGAAATACCCATATCTTATGCTAGGTTTAGAGGCTTTAGAGCTAGGTTTCCACTTAAACTCCTATACGTTTCAGTCATCCCAGTCATATTTACATCAGCCCTACTTGCCAACTTTTTTGTCGGCTTGAGGTTTATCTGGGCAAGGTTTAATCCTTCAAATCAAGACTTCTGGTTGAATATTATGGCTCAATTCGACCCTGAGACAATGGAGCCGATGAAAGACTGCATTGCATATTACCTGTCGTCTCCTAGAAGCCTCACGGTTGTTATGGAAGACCCCATTAGAGCTTTGGTTTACATTGCACTATTCGTATCTTTATGTGTTGTCTTTTCAATCATGTGGATAGAGGTTGGTGGAATGGGTCCTAAAAACGTAGCTGAACAGCTTATAGATGCTGGCGTTCAAATACCCGGTAGAAGAAGAACCGTTAGAAGCATTGAATCTATGATGAGTAGGTATATTCCGGTTGTCGCAGTCCTCGGAGGAGCACTTATAGGGCTTATAGCAGTAGTATCCGACCTGTTTAACGTGTTTGGATCTGGTACGGGCGTATTATTATCCGTAGACATAGCCTACCAGTACTATCAGCTTCTGGTTCAAGAGAGGGTTGTAGATATGTATCCTGCCTTAAGGCCGATTCTTGAGAAGTGATACGGTATGAATCCTTTTGAAGCATTCATAAACATGTTTGTGGAGCTTCTAGCTCCTTTAAAGCCTTTAACAGCCAGCCAAGGGATGGGTTCTCTTCTAATTTTAGGCTCCTCTCTATTAATGGGGCTACTATCTATTTCCGTAAACAAACTCATAATGAATGAAGAACTTCAAAAACAATATATGAAGGAGTTTAGTGAATATAAGCAATTATTGGAAGAGTATAAATTGAAAGGTGATAAGAAGATTCTAATAAAAATAAAAAAGAAAGAACCTATAATTGGAAGCCTCAGTAGAAAGGTTTTCACGAGATTTATCATCAGAATAGCACTGTTCTGGTTTATCTTCTGGATCTTCTTCTCAATACTTTACGGTGTTTTCGGTTCAAATTATTCGATATTAGTTCCTTTTCCGTTTGAAACGCCGATTAACATACCTATATGGTATACGATATGTGTTTTCGCGTCAAATCTCCCGATATCTAAACTTATGGGTGTATCCTTCATGCCTACATCTCCGGAGGTCATGGGCGGTGGGGAAAAGCCTTCTAGCAAAACCCAAAGTCAAAGTTAAGCTTCCAAGCGGGAAGACTACCACCAAGGTTGCGAAGAGTAAGTCTAGTTTGATTCGCTGTGGTTTATGCGGTGGCGTACTACACGGCGCCCGTCAAGATACGGTTAAATCTCAGAAGACCGTTTCGAGGCTCCATGGAGGAAGAATATGCCACAATTGTCTTAAACGCCTCTTGATCAAAGAGGTGATGTTAAACTTTGAACAGTAGCCTCGTAATAGCTGTTAGCGGCTTACATGGAGCTGGCAGATCTACACAGGCTAGAATGATAGCGTCAGAGTTCAACCTTAGGTATGTTTCAGCTGGAAGCTTATTCCGCGAGTATTGTAAACAGAAGTGTTTAAACTTAGCTGAAGCTTCGGAGAAGCTTAAAGGCGACCCCAGGCTAGACCACTACATAGACTCTAGAACGAAAGAGGAGGCTTTGAAAGGCTCCGTGGTTTTAGAGGGGGATTTGGCGGCTTGGATGGCTGGTGAATTCGCCGACGTTAAAATATTCTTAACGGCTTCAGACGATGTTAGGTTTAAACGGTTGGCTAAACGTGAAGGGAGACCTTTCGAGGAGGTGGCTAGAGAAACTTTGCAGAGGGAGGCTAATGATAGGCTTAGATATAGCCAGTTTTACGGTATAGAGTTTCAAAACCTCCGCATATATGATATTGTATTGAATACTGATATACTCCCGGCGGAGTCGATTTTCAAGATTTTGAAAACATTAATAGATGAGTATGTTAAACTTAAAACCAAACAGTCATCTGAGTAAGGAGGATGGAGGTTTTACATATGATAGAAGTAGGTCGAGTTTGCGTTAAAACTATGGGTAGAGAAGCCGGTAGGAAATGCGTCGTGATCGACATAATAGATGAGAACTTTGTTTTAATAACAGGGCCTAAATCGGTCAGTGGCATTAAAAGGAGAAGAGCGAATATTAAACATATAGAGCCTACCACCTATAAACTGGAGATACCTAGAGGCGCAACTGACGATGAGGTGGAAAAAGCAATTGAAAAAGCCGGACTGCAAGAATTCTTTGAAGCACCTTTAAGGCCTAAGAGGGGGGTCATCATTTGAGGCTTCAATCTCCTTGGGAGGTTAAAAGAGAAGTACTCTACAAAGCCTTTGAGGAGACAAATGAAGCATATGGTAAACCGCCTTGGAAGAGAACCATAGAGGAGCACTTGGAATATGGAGTCATCGTTTTAGATAAGCCGGCAGGCCCTACAAGCCACGATGTGACGGCCACCGTTAAGAGAATTATGGGTGTTAAAAAGGCCGGTCACGGGGGGACTCTAGAGTTTTCCCTCGGAGACATCCTCCCGCTACTGGTGTACTGCCAATAGCATTAAACGAGGCTACAAAGGTTCTCCAGGTCCTACTATCTGGAGGTAAAGAGTACGTATGCATAATGAAGCTTCACGAGGATGTTTCTGAGAGTAGAATTAGGGAAGTCGCTGAAGAATTTCAGGGCGACATCTACCAGAAGCCTCCTTTAAGGTCCTCTGTTAAAAAAGCCCTTAGAACTAGAAGCATCTACTACATAGATGTGCTGGAAGTCGATAGGCGTCATGCGTTGCTGAGAGTGGGCTGTCAAGCAGGGACATACATTAGAAAACTGATACACGACATGGGTGAAATCTTAGGGTCTGGAGCCCACATGAGAGAGCTTCGAAGAACTAGAGTCGGCCCATTCAGTGAAGATAAAGGATTAATAACGTTGAGAGATTTATCTGGGGTTGTTGAAGCGTATAAGGCTGGAGATGAAAAAACGCTTAAGTCTATAGTTCAGCCTGTTGAAGAAGTTGCTACGTTAATACCGAAGGTTTGGGTTCGAGATACAGCGGTCGACGCTATATGTCATGGTGCGGATCTAGCATTACCAGGTGTTGTAAGTTTAAACTCGGGTATTGAAGTCGACGACTTAGTTGCCGCTTTCACTCTTAAAGGTGAGCTCATAGCCCTAGGTAGAGCTTTAATGACTAGTGAGGAAATACTTGAAAGAGAAAAGGGTATAGCTGTTAAAACTGAAAGAGTGGTAATGAAGCATGATACGTATCCTAGAGCGTGGAAGTAGGCTTTCAGAGAGGTTTTAACCCGCTTTTAAGCTTATCCATAAGCCTATCGTAGGCTTCCCTATCAACAGGTATATCGACGGTTTTACCTGTGAAATTCGATAAGACTATCGCATTAACTATTTCAAGAGACCATATGCCGTCTTCACCAGAAGCTAAAGGCTTTTTACCGTATTTGACGGCTTCGGTGAAATCTCTAACTATCTCACTATGGCCTCCTCTTCCTTCTACTTTTACCTCCCTCCAGTTCGCCTTCGGCCTACTCCACGGCTCTTTAGAAGTTCTGATGTGTGTTTCAACGTCTGGCTCAGATATGCCGATTCTTAACTGTGATCCAAAATCTAAAATAACCTTGCCTTTAGTCCCACTTACAACCATTCTATCAAATTGAGGATTATCGATCAAACTTACTTGAACGGTTGCATGGCAGTTGTCTTCAAAAACCAACGCCGCACTGGCTAAGTCTTCAACTTCAATATCAGGTAACTTCGTATCTATGAAGCCTGCGTCTCTCTTAGGCTTCCCAAGAAGCCAGCACATCACATCTAAGGGGTGGATCGT
>JAWCKO010000050.1:0-2955 GCA_038851915.1 Bathyarchaeia archaeon | reverse complement strand
AAGTCTTCCAGTTTTTACGCCACTGAGAATCTTCATAGTAGAGCTGGGTGCGATAGTTGGCAACTTCAAGTGTAGCTCTGAGTAGCCTACCCAGCTCCCCCTTCTCTACCATACTTTTCACATTCTTCAAGGCTGGGTTTGTCCTATACGTGAAGGCTACTCCAAGCTTAAGACCCCTAGCTTTAGCCTTTTCAATCATCTCATCGGCTTCTCTAACTGTTATTGCCATGGGCTTCTCGACTAAAACATGCTTACCGGCGTTTAAAGCATCTAAAGTCATTGGATGATGTAGGAAGTGTGGAGTACATACGCATACTGCATCTAAGTCTTTAAGCCTATTAAGTTCTCTGTAGTCTGTAAACCATTTAACTCCGTATTTTTCTCCAACGTTTTTAGCAAGTTCTTCAACGATATCGCATACAGCTAACAGCTCTGCGCTTTCACACATCTTTATGGCTTCTATATGAGTCATCCCTATGCCTTTAAGCCCTACGACTCCAAACCTAATCTTCTCCAATTCGAGAAACACCCCCATCCAATTTCTACTTGTAAGCTTTTAAACTATTCTAGAATAGCCTTAGTACTGCTAAATGCTTTTGAATAGGCTGTCCTTAAAGCATACTCTGTTGAATGTTTAACTGTCTCCCATCAGCTATGTTTTTGACAAACGATATTAGCCTTTCAAAGGCAAGTATTCGAGCTACGTTTTTTGAATTTGGAGGCCCTGGTTTTTTCATGTAGAAGGCATTGACATCGTATATTGTCCCATTGAGACCAGCGTTTAAAGCCAATTTAGCAAGCCTCACCAGATCAACCATGTAACCAGCTAAAGCCGGGCTGTCGTTTATCCGCATATTAATTATGATTTCATCTTTAGCACTGTTAAAAGAAGTATATTCTATATGCATTGAGACGAATTTCTTATCTCCTAGAGAGCTTAGGAATCCTGTAGGTTTAATGTAGCTAGGCGTATAATAACCAAGTATATCTTCAACTATGCTACTTTTCGTGTACTCTTTAGCTCTATTCCTTTTTTCATCGAGTAGAGATTTAAAGTCGCTATTTCCCCCTATGTTCAGTTGAACTACGCCAAGTACCCTTCTATTTCTCTCCCTGAGATGCTCCAATATGTCTGCCGTAAGAGGTGTTGCACCTGTTGCTCCATCATCGCCCAAAATAAGTCCTCCAAACTTCTTAGCCGCTAAAACATATGCGTAATCGTTTGCTATGGGTGTTGGTATCAGATTCACATAGGAAAGCTGTTTACCCTCCTCCATAAGTTTCAACGCTAAATATGCGTAGAGCTGTGTTGGAGTAAGCCTTCTCTCCATAACCGCCTCCTCCAAGAACCTATACTCATTGAACGGCTCAGCATACTGGGTAGTTGTAGCATCTACAATTACATCGGGTTCAGCTTTCCCAATAAACTCGTACATTTCCTCTATGGAGTGTTGGAAACTTCCCCCATAATCTAGCGAACTCACTGGGAAAAGCCCTTTGACAAACCCCATTTCTATTCCAGGGTGGACAACCACGTCTTTAAGTGTAGGCGGCACACTCCTAAGCCTGTAAAACCTCCTTGCAATGTCATAAATTGTTCTTCCAACTTTTCTAGCATCAACATCAATACATGCTACAACCTTAATATCCTCGATGTCTACGCCCAGATCAAAGCCTGCCAGAGGCACCCCGTAAGGTTCAATCTCGCCTCTTTTCAACCTTTCAAGACCAACAGCGAATAAGGTAGTTACATAACCTGCTCCAAGCATCAACGTTTTCACTTCAGGCAATTCAACACCCCAGATATTTTATAATTATAAAATATTTTACATAGATAAAAATTTTTTGATAGACTTTAAAGATGCCATGGAAAATGGGAGGAGAATCCTGTTTACTTTCTCCCCAGCCTCTCTTGTACGCCTTTTAAAGCTAATGGTCAATAGCAGTATTAGAATAAGCGCCTCTGTTTATACTTCTCTCTGAAAGATTTAATTGCTTGATCTAGCGCATTCTTAACTCTACTTTCAGAGAAATCTCTCTCATCGCATAGAAACTTTAAGATTTCTGAAACCTTCGGCTCCTCCCATAAAAGCTCATAATCCGACGTAACATCAGGGTTTAAAAACCTCTTCTTAACGACTTCCGGGTCTACTGGGAAACCTGAAGAATCTATAACGTGCTCATCTAGTAGTGTTTTTAAACTTCCATACTCTTTTATGAGTTTTAAACCCTTCTTAGGGCCTATGCCTTTAACACCGTCCGGATTATAGTCTGTACCTATTAGAATAGCTATATCTATAAGCTGTTCTCTGGTTAACGTATTCGACTTAAGGACTTTTTCTAGTTCAACGAGTTCAGGTTGTAATTCAACGTAGAGTTTCCGCCCGGGAAGCTTTCTCCTACCGGTTACTGCAAGGTTTCTAACGAGCCTAGGGGCTCCAAACAGAAGACAGTCATGGTCTTGCGAAGCCACCGCCCATACGTGGCCCTTAGAAGCCATGTATGAAGCTTGCGCTTCGCCTTCTGAGGGGGCTTGAATACAGGGAATGCCTAGTAGGGATATGAGTCTTTTAGCATCGCCGACCATTTCATCTTTAAGTACCGCTGTAGCTTGAGCGTATTTCCTAGCGGCTTCAAAATCTCCTACTTTTAACGCTTCTTCATATCTTACAATGGCCTCCTCCTTTACCTTCATCCTACGTTTAATCTCAATCTCCTTCTCTGTAGGAGGCTTCCCATCGAAAACGTATACTAGCCTAATGCCGTAAGACATTAATGCACAGCTTCTGTAAAGTAGTCCACTTAAATGGCTGGTGATCCTACCAGCTTTATCTTTGAGTGGTTCACCGCTGGGGCCTCTTATTATAGCGAGAAATTGGTAGAGTGTGTTATACGCATCTATGGCTATAGATTTACCTGAAAGCTGTTCAAAGGTTAAGGGGGTTTTAACTACGA
>JAWCKO010000049.1:348-8692 GCA_038851915.1 Bathyarchaeia archaeon | reverse complement strand
GACAAACCTAGGGAGATAATTGTAGAGTTTAAGAACGGAGTACCGGTTAAAGTGGACGATGTTAAAGACCCCGTTGAAATAATCCTATACCTCAACCGGGTCTGTGGGGAGAACGGCGTTGGACGTATAGATATACTTGAAGATGGAATGATAGGCTTGAAATCTAGAGAGCTTTACGAGGCGCCAGCTGCTACAATACTTCTTAAAACACATTTAGACCTGGAACACTTGACTCTGACCAAGGAGGAGCTTAGACTTAAACATGAAGTGGATAGACTTTGGGCTGACATGGTTTACCATGCTATGTGGTATCATCCTCTTAGAAGAGATTTAGACGCGTTCATAGATTCATGCGAGCGGCACGTAGACGGCACTGTATGGGTTAAACTCTACAAGGGCAACGTAGACATTGTTAAACGTGAATCGCCGTCTTCACTATTCTCACCGGAGATGAGGAGCCTCAAGAGAGCCGGCTTCGACCAGAGAGATTCAACTGGAGCGGTTAGAATAGCTTCACTTCTATACCAGTTGCTTGGTAAACTCGGCAGGTTAAAATACCCCATTTATTTTTGGCAAAACTTTAAGTCTCTAATCGTATAGAGACTTGCTTGAATTGGTTAAACTGTTCTTCTACGGTGGTATTGGAGGAGTTATAGGTGGAAATCAAATCCTACTAGAAGATGGGTCTACTAGAATACTCCTCGACTACGGGTTAAACTATTCACTTTGGAGAGACTACTTCGAATACGTGTTTGCAGAGCCTGGAAACGTGAAGGAGCTTGAAATGGTTGGGCTTATACCAAACATGGAGGTTTTAAAAGGTCTAGATGCATGTTTCATAACGCACCCCCACGGCGACCACTACGGTATGATAACAACACTACCAGGTGAAAAAGTTCAAGTCTACACTGGCGAGGTTTCACACCGTATAATAGATTCTAAGCTTAAAACACGCCGTAAGAGGAAGTTTGAGAAGATTGAACACTTAGAGTTTAAAACCGTACATTCAGGCTATAGGGTGAGTATAGACTCTATAACCGTAGAGTTTCAAGCTGTAGACCACAGCATTCCAGGGTCCTACTCTCTAATAGTTGAGACATCCTCCGGCTCAATACTATACGTGGGGGATTTCAGAACGCATGGTGTTTTCAAGCCTAAGACCGACGTTTTCAAGCTGGCTTTAGATAGACAGGTTAAAGCGGTTATCTGTGAAGGGACTAACATAGGCCAGCTTAGCTCACCCCTGTCGGAGAAGGACGTTGAAAACAGTATGGTGAGAATTCTATCCGAATGCGACAGCCTTGCGATAGTTGACATGTCTCCAGGAGATGTAGATAGGTTGATGACCGTGTGTAAAGTTGCCTCTACTTTAAATAGGAGTATTGTAGTTACTAAACGCCATAAGGCTGTTCTAGAAGCGTTACAGAGGGTTGAAGGTTTAAACGTTCCAGAGATTGGCAGGGACGTTTTAAACTACGAGGAAGTTAGCGAAAAGCTACGTAGGAAGCCTTCAGAGTACGTTCTATGCACATCATTCTACAATCTTAGAGAAGTTGTAGACCTCTCCCCTCCACCTGGAAGCGTATACGTGCTGAGTTCTTCCGAGCCGTTTGAAGAGGAGACTTTCATAGCCTTCAAAAGACTTCAGAATTGGCTTAACCTCTTGGGTGCTGAAGCATACCATATACATTCTTCAGGTCACGCCTATCCATGGGAGCTCAGAAGAAGCTTAATGACGCTTAGAGAATTAACTGATTTGAAACTATTCTCCGTACACACAGAATACCCTGAAGCCTTTAGAAGCATGTTTAAGAACTTCTTCAACGTGATTATACCGATTAGAGGGGTTTGCTACACGATTTAGAGAAAAATGTAGCCCATAGCGATCCCTCGATTTAACTCCATATATATCTCCCATTTCTAATTTGTCTTCTAGGTTTAATGTGTTTTGATACCATAGAAGATGCTCATCTTCTCAAGGTCTTACCATCCTCACGATACGCTTCTTACTAGACGTCTTAAATCTACCCCTCCTAGGTTTTTCCATTATATTTTTATGGAGATTTTCCATATCTACACCCTCAAAAGTATGGAAAAATCGCCAAATTTATCTATGAAATAGAGTTTTTCGGCGATTATTCAACGTCATCTCTAACAATTTTCTTTACGAATTCCTCCAAGTACTTTGTGATCATGCTGATGTTTAACCACATCATAAAGCAATTCTTAGCCTCCACGAGCCGCCTATATGGTATGGGGAATACGTAGTGCACCGCAGCCAAGAATGTGAATGCTTTCCAACTTTGCCATCGCCCATGGACTTCAACTTACCCTCTAAGTCATGCATCTGATACAGCTTATGGAACCAAATGCTCACATAATCACAAGCAATTATTAGCTAGTTGTACTGCGGTGTTGAATACTGCTCCAACCTTTAGACTTGTAGCTCCAGGTCCACCTCTCTGTAACATGTCAGACATCTACAGGATGTTAGCGAATCTGTGAACAAGTTTTGTTTAGATTATTCAAAGCTCTATATTAGATTCCTAAGACTCAGAGCGGAGATTGCGCTATTGGTTTCATACTTTGTATGAGTTGTAGCAGTTCTTCTGCCGTTAGTATGGGGGAGCCTATCAGGTAGTTAAATCCCTCGATCCAAGCTTCTGCTAAGGGTGCTCGATCCCTCCCATATTTTCTCCTAAGCTCTTCTGAACCAATGTAGGCGTCTTTTTTAACTCTCACAAGCCATTTGTTTATCTCTAGAACGTAGTCGTAATCGGGGCTTATTGATTTAAGCTGTGCCAACGATGACGGTGGAAGACCCGATGGAGATATCTCAATACATAGTTCAGCCGTCTTATAGTCTTTATTGCCTTCAGCACCGTAGACGAAAATAGCTATGAACGGCCCATCCTTAAAGTATATGGTTGTCAACTTTAACCCACGGGGTAGCTTAGACGGTAGGTAAATGGTCCTACCAGCTTCACTAACGACTTTGACGAATTCGTCAAGTGAAACTTCCCTACAGCCAGCACCGTAGAAGTCCCCGGGATTAATGCTAAACGGTGCTACGTAATACTCCAACCCACAAGGCCAAAAAACCAACATCGCAAAAATGACTGTAGTCGAAAAAGCCGACGCGAAAATGAGGATTCTCACGATTAGAGGTAGAACCCTCACCATAGCTTAACCACCTCCATTAGCATAGAACTCATGGTGAGAAACCTCTACTACGTAGTATGGTAAGTCTGCTATCTTCACGTGTGTATACCAGTAAGGCCAGCTCCTGCCGTCGAAGTAGCGTAGCTCACTGAAGTGGCTTCCAGTGATGCAAATAGCAGTTGTTGTGGTTTCTACGAAGGCTCGATGATCCTTAGGCTCATACGGGTTGACGCTTACTTCTCCTGACCATATCGTATTAGCTCCCTCTCGTATCACCAGATCCCATAATCTGAGGTCTGTCTTCGTGGCATGTACTATGATAAACGTGTATGTATGTCCTGGTATAGTTGAACCTATGACATAAGTCCGATGCTGACCACTGCTGTCGTACGTCTCCCAGTAAAACCAAGGCTCAGTATAGGTATATGTTTTGAGATACCCTAACTGTATCCAGTATTTGTAGTAATAACTCAGTATTATAGTGATCCACTCTGCATACAAATGCCCGGCCGGAACATTAGTATTTACAGCGTAAATCTCAGCAGTTGTACCCCACGGAGCGAGCCATTCTTTATTTTTAAAGGCATAACCAGCATAATAATATGAGGGATCAGCCGTTGTTGGCGACATCATCGAAGGAAGAATGGATAGTATTGAAAGCCATAGAAAATATTCCCTTAAGGCTAATATAACCTCTCTTTTCAATTTTGCTTTAGCCATCAAAGTAAAGATTCTTTGCGATTTATTTAAATCTTTTTTCTTAACCTTGATAGGACTAATAATGTAAACTTCCTCAGAGTGGAGATCGCGCTATTGGTTTCATACTTTTATGAGTTGTAGTAGTTCCATTGTTATGGAAATATAACCATTTCCATAACAATGGAAAGAAAACGTTCTAATACAAGAACGAAGGTTCTAGTGTAAAACGGTTTCTTGGATAGAAGAAGTACTTAATGAAGAAATGTCGTTAAAAATGCAAGTGAAAAGTAAGAGGTTTTCGGCAAAATTCAAAGTTAAAAGAAGAACTCTACCATTTTAGAAACTACGTTTGAAAGCTTCCCAAGCACTACTACGTCTGCGTTTTCGGCAACTTCTTTAGATTTGGGGTTGAAAGCTATACTTAGCCCCACGATTTTGAAAAGGCTTATGTTCGACTCATCATCTCCAATGGCTATACATTCATCCCTTTTTACTCTAAATCTACGTATAACCTTATCGAGAACTTTATCCTTCTCACCATGAGCCACCGTAACCTCTACTTCACCCGTTAACAGCCCATTTCTAACTATGAGCCTATTAGCTTCTGCAAAATCTAAATTAAAATCCAACATGACTTTCTCAGCTAAAACAGATAAACCAGCACTTATAACACCAACTTTACAGCCCATCCTCCTAAACCAACTGACGGTTTCATACGCATTCTCAACATAACCTATTTCCGAGGAAAAGTCTTCAATCAGTTTAAACGGCACACCCCTCCACAGCGATACGTCTAAACGCGCCCAAGTCGCATAGTCTATTTCACCCCTGTAGAACATTTCAGCGTATACTTTAGCCTTGCTCCATGTGTTCAATTTCTCATGTAGAAACCGCCATATACTATCTACGTTTATCAGAGTACCATCTAGGTCGAAGACGACCAGTTTAAAACGATTCGCTGACATGAACCGTTTAATCTTTTAGCGTCTTAAATTTAAACCTTTTCCTAGGAAAGTCATATTTCCATTAATACAAGGTTTCTACATACTCCTCTACTTTTAATCTAAGCTCATTTCAAAACTAGATTGAAATGGATTTTATAGTTAAGGACACTTTTTAATCATATATCCATTCTTAATCTTTTTACAATATCTAAACATAAGACCACACTCAGCAAGATATTGAAGTGACTATGAACTCTTTGATAGAATAAACTGGTCATTAGCAAGATCTTAAGCAACCGCAATATATATATATAGAACTTTAATCTGAATATTAATTGAGAATATATGTTAAGGAGAACCGTACTGATCTTGTTAAGCTTGCTCTTAGTATCCGCAGTCTTACTAGCTATTTATTTAAGCCTATCAACATCCCGTGTGAGAGAGGGGCAGGCCGGAGGACCCCCAGTGGGTAGCGGTGGAGGTGCAACCCTCCCAATTAATGGCACCATAGTTTGTACAGCTGAGGAAGCGGCTAGATTGATCAAGACAAATACACCCATACGACTGCCCACGTATGTGCCAAGCTCCATGATTTACGTCAAGATTATAGGTGTAGAGGAGGTATTTGGCGATTTTGAGGGGGGTACAGTCTACGTATTCTATTCAGATGAACCTATAGCAGATACAAATAACCCCTTCGACTTGATATATATGCATTGGGGTGCTAAATACGAAGACGTAATAGGAGGCGCTCCTGACATGATAATATTTGTAAGTAAACTCGATCCTGAAAGTATTTCCATGTCAACCCCAGAGTCCGTAAGGAAGTATGCTGAGGAGAATAACTTAACGTTCATGATGATAGGAGGTGTACCAGCCTTTGGATATGAACCTAAAGAACTCCCGATCTGGAGCCAACCCATAGGTGTGTTAAGTTTTTACAAAGGAGATCTATGCTACATGATATCGAGTCATCTACCCTTAGAGGAGATGGTCAAGATTGCCGAGTCCATCATCGAGCAAGTATAGACTCGTGAAACTTGAGGCATTTCTGATAACACTAGCCCTTCTAATGCTGATGAATATAACTCTAGTCCAAGGTAAAAGGACCCTTTTAGATGGTACGCATTATTATGCAATTGGATATTGGTATTCGGAAACAAATATTAAGAATCAAACTCTGGGTATGTCCGGTATGATTGAGGTTTATGATAACAAAATAAAAGGGACTGGAAAATACATAGTAGAGTTTGTGCAGATACTATTCTCGGACGGTTCATGGATGCAAATAGGTTATCAGAAGAAATCGACTGGCGAAAGAGTGTACTACTATGAATATTTCATCTATCTTACTGGGAATTGGAGTAAAATCGTCCCCTTTGGGAATGCGCCTGCGGGAGCTGTATCCACATTTATGGTTTACAGGGTCGGCTCATCAAATAATGGATGGAGGTGGAGGGCTGTAAAGGATGGAAACACAATCATAGAGACGATATTCCCATCAAAGTATTCTTTGGGTAGGGCTGAGGCAGCCTTAGAATCTCTAGATGCAAATGAGGAGATAACTTACAATGATGGTAGAGGCCGCTTTACAAGTCTAAAATACTATGATGGTATAACTTGGAAAAACTGGAATGCCATAAAGTTTACAAACGGGAGTGGAAAGTCAGGTGCGGAATACCCGCCAGATCCACCATATCACGCAGAGCCTCTGGATACTAATGCGTTTAAGACTTGGGGAGACTACGACGCAGATCCATAAACCACCAGCGATTTCGGCTGAGAAAATAACGATTAAAAGCGTTATTTCACCTAATGGTGAATTCTATTGCAAGGTGGTCGAATACATTGGGGAAGTATCGAAGCCAATTGAGGCCAGCTTCGAATATTTTATGGTGTTCAACAAAGTTGCGTTCTTCAGGAGAAGAAATGGAGTAGAATTCTTCGGAAAGTGACTCTTTCTCGGGGAGAAAGTTATATTAAGCACTTTCAGATGAAAGTTTCCGGTTTAGCTTTGATTCCAAGAAGGTTCTTCGTGACGGCTGGTAGAGGTTTAAGCAGAGTATCGAAGCTCAATGCTTTCGATAGGGCTTTAATAGATGCTGGTATTGGGGATTGCAACCTAGTACCAGTAAGCTCTATTCTACCGAATGGAGCTGAAGAGTGTAAGCTATGCGATATTCCAGCTGGGTCTATAGTTTTCGTCGTTATGGCTAGAATGGACGGGTCGGAAGGTGAAACGCTCGGTGCTGGAATAGCATGGGCTTGGGAGGAGGGCGGAAGGTTTGGCGTGGTTGTTGAAGCCCACGACAATATGGATCATGAGAAACTTAAAACAGCTTTGAATGATAGGCTTAACGAGATGGCAGTCATGAGGAAAATCAAGCTTAAAAACGTTAAGTATAGGGTTGAAAGCTTAAGTGTTCCCAAGGGGTTTTACGGCTCAGTTATAGCTGCTTTAGTATTCCTCCCTCAAAGCATGTCATATTAGACGCCGGAAATCAGGTAAAACCTATTTTACAGTGTTGACTTAGAATTTAACGTTAAGTGGGTGTTTTGTTTAAACGTAAAATCCTACTAGTTATACTTATAGCCCTATCAAGTATAATTTTAATGTCAACTATTATGTTTCTAGGGGACCCGTTTATACTTCACCCTGAGCTTAGAAACGTTAAAAAGCCGACGTTAAACTTGGAGGAAGTCCCAAAGCTTGTGCTCGCATTCTACTATCCATGGTATGGTACGCCTGAAGGACCTACGGGGTTTTGGAGGCATTGGGATGAGGGTGGGCATAACCCTGACACGTTTGTCAACGGTAGGAGAGATTTAGGTGCGACTGATTACCCTGTTAACGGACCATATGATTCTAAAGACGAAAATATCATAGCTTGGCATTTCAAGCTAGCTGAAGAAGCTGGTATAGATGGTTTCATAGTTAGCTGGTGGGGTTTTGAAACGTTTGAAGACGAAGTTTTCCGTTTAATGTTGAAAGTCGCCGAAGAAGTGAATACTCCTGTAAAGTTAACTGTGTACTATGAGGTTGTTCACGATGGTAGAGATGAAGCAGTTAAAGATATTGAACGGATTCTCAGAGATTACGGGGATCGAAAAGCTTTTCTTAAAGTTCAAGGATACCCAGTGATCTTCATATATTCGAGAGCATTACACCAGCTGGGCTATAGGGATTGGGATTACGTGGCTAGGAAGATACGCTACGATGGGTTTAAAGCCTTACTAATAGCCGATAGCTTCGACGAACAGGCAGCTGAAATATTCGATGGCGTACATACGTACAATCCGGTTGGAATACTACATGGAGATGGAAGCTTGAAAGAAGTATACGTCAACGCTAGGAGCGTGGCTGATGAGCACGGTGTTATATTCTCAGCTACAACACTACCGGGCTATGATGATACGCATGTAAGGCAACCGGGACTCGCCTATCCTCGGAGGGGTGGCGATACCTACGAGGAGACTTGGAAAGCCGTTTACGAATCTAATGCGAACTGGGTGTTGATATGCTCATGGAATGAGTGGCA
>JAWCKO010000049.1:0-338 GCA_038851915.1 Bathyarchaeia archaeon | reverse complement strand
CTAGAGTATGGAGATTTATACTTGAACATTACGGCTGAGGAGGCTTGGAGGTTTAAAAGCTTCCCCGGCTAGCTTATGTACGTTATGCTCTCCCCCTTCATTCTATCTATCGTCTTCTCAAGGCTTTTCATTTCAGCTTCAACTTCTGAAATTGCTTCACCTATTTCTCTAAGTATGTCTCTTTTAAGACCTTCCAAAGATATTCCTACGTTGAGAAGTTTACTTAAAACTCTAAGAACCTCTCCAGTAGATTTAACATCCACCACGTAGCCCGACGTCTCCCCGAGAAGACATATACCGTTTAAATTGTAAAACTCAGCTAAACCCACTATTATTCC
>JAWCKO010000048.1:1504-8880 GCA_038851915.1 Bathyarchaeia archaeon | reverse complement strand
TGAGAAGTCCAATTTGATACATTCACCTTCAACTGGATCCTGCGTAAGAACCTTACTTGTAAGAACGGCTTTAAAAACTATATCCGCTTTCATTTAGAGACCTTATAAATTTAAGCATAGACTCTGCTTTAAAGTCTTTGTTTCGACGTATAGATTTTTACTTTTCAACGTATTAACTGAGACCTCAAGCTTCTCTAACTCAGCTTTCTTTAAAGGCTGAGGGCACCTCGTTCTCAGATCTAAAAGTAAGCTTATTTCATTCTAGTAGATTTCTGCAGAAAGTCATTTCTAACGGGCTTACGTCGATGAAAGATCTAATACTTTACTCTGAATATGAGTAGCGGTATGTCCTCCCCAATAGTCTCCCTTACGCTTTTCCTGATAAAAGGCATTTCAGAGTCTGGAATATCCTTTTGAGTAGCTACGACTAAATACCCGGAGTAATCAACGAAGCATAGTGTTTCATTTTCAAGACTTACTGCGACCCTTAGTTTCTCTCTATTATCTATAACCCTAATCTTGGCGTCGTAAAGCATCTCCATGATCGCTTCTCTATCCCAGATCTTTGCGTTAATATTATCTCCTACAATATTCCTTATCTTGCCCTCAACATCCACTGTTAGATTCTTGATAACTACGTGAAGCACCCGTCTTTCGCCGTCAATGTAGCATGACCACAAACCCAACTCATCAGTATAACCTCTCAGCCTGAGCCTAGCCTCCTCAAGCTCCTTAAAAGGCGAAGGTTCAACTTCTACATCAATCTCTGAGGGGCGTTCATCAGGGACTCCTAAGTATGTGATGCCATCGGTCAGATTCTTGTAGAAGTAGAGGCCTTGAAAGGAGGCTGAACCCCATAAGGCTGGCCAGATTCTGTAACCACTTTGAGCTATCACATCAACGTTCTCCTGTGAGAGTGGTAGCTGAAGCGTGAAGTAGACCTTCGAATATGCCTGTATAGGTTTCATCGAGAAGTTTATGAACCCAAGCTCTGCAAACCAAGCACAACGCCCATGTCCATTCATGATAGCAATTTCCCAAAGGTACCAGTCTAATAGCTTGGCTGAGAAACTAACCAAGGTTAAATCTATCCCAGTCGGGTTTTCAAACATCAATGTTATATTTAGGATGCTCGGCCCTGGAGGAGGCTTGGCTACTAAAATAGCCTTCTCTATGTCGACGGAGCCCGCAACCTCCATTATGGTATTTCTCAGAGTAAAATATACATGTCTTTCAACGTTATCGTAAACCAATAGACCAACCATGAAAGCAGAGAATACCGCTACTAGTACCTTAGCCTTCCTACGTAAAGGCCAATCTGACCAGGGAAAACGCAACTTCTACGCCAAAAAATATATGTTTCCTAGTCTTATAAGTATTGTTTGCAAGTGGTATATTGGAGGTTGAAATTAGACATAGATTATCTTACCCCGCTGTTCTCCACATGTGGATTCTCCAGCTTGCAAATGTTCCTCCCGAGGCTGATGGGCTTATACGTCAGTTCATCAGAGTTGAAGAAGAACATGTGAAGCTGGTTGAAAAATACGCTAAGTACATGGGATACCCACCATCATGGATCTGGACGTCTGAGCTTCAAAAACTTATGATGACCGTTGAAAATATTGAAGATGGCTGTAGATTCATTAAAGAAGATGAGGCAAGGATAGCTTACCTGAAGTTGGCCGATTATCTGAAGCCTTACTTTGATAAGCATATGATGGTTTCTGAAAATGCAATAGAATACTGCGAATATTGGAACGATTTACTGGTAGATGGAGTTAAAGACATGTTGGAGGCACTTGAGCTTAAACATAGATTTACGGTTGACGTATACCATATACCTTATCCACCTCTCAGCCGCAATTGGAGTAAGGGAGGAGCCAACATACCAGGCGAATCAGCTGTATACATGTGGGATGGCTTGGAGAACTTTAAGACTGTAGCATACTATTTAACCATGTGGCATGAATTCTTCCACATACTACTGAGAGAAACCATAAACGACTGGAAACTAGGCTCCCTCAACGAGTTTTTATGCGAACTCGTATCAGCAATGTTAGTTTGCAAGTATTTCCTCTCCAAATGGCGTTGGCAAATACTTCTTGCTCCGAAAACATCTGTTGACGAAGGGAAATGCCATATAGAGACAGTTATCGAAGAGTTTAAACATGCAAGAGTTGAAAGAGAAATTCTAGACAAATCCATACTACTAAAAGTCGAAAGCCCAAGTTTAAAGCTAACATTCGAAGGAATATTAACGGCTAGAAAAAGCCCATACGAAATGGAAGTAGACGACGAATTGATATTAGTGGACTATATAAATGGTAAGCCCCTGTTCAGACTTACACATTAACAAGCTATAACCTCCCAAATCTAGAAGGCAACACTCTAACTGGAGAAGATAGAAATAGTAAAAGTCTAAACCATATGTAAAAATTAAGCTATTAGGTACGTGGTTATTAATGTAAAAGTCGACGCGATTATGCGCATCCCCCGGGAAGTTAGACATAGGTAAACTTTATTAAAGTTTACCTTAATAAGAAAGACAAGAAATACTTCGGAAGAGAGCTAAAGATAGAGCTTTAACATATTGTTTACGAAAACTTCCAACAAATTTTGTAGAAAGTTATTTTTACTAGGTCTTAGCGATGTGCGTTTAACAGCTCTAATGCGTAGATCATCTGCTAACCTTCCGAATTTAATGTTTCAAGAGAGCTAGGGGGATAGTATGTTCTTCTCTTGAAAGACCCATGGTGTGCCAGCTACCGCCTTCATTAAAGGAGTGGCTATGACTGACGCAATAATCGCCTGTAGTATTCTAATGGCTGGGTATACGAGGGGGCTGACTATAAATAGAAAGCGAACCGTTTCCACTGGTAGTCCAAAAATCCCACCGTAAATCAACGGAGTGGCAAATGCTAAGCAACCCCACATGTTGTCAACCTGATTCCCGATGAATGCCAGTAGGAAATAGAAGAAGGGTAAAGACTTTAAGTTGGATAGCTGTTTGGCAAATTTCACACACGACGGTATTAATAGTAATGTGATAGCTTTATCCCATAAAACGGCTACGGCCACGTAGAAGTTTTCATGGATCGGTTGAACTGGAGGCGTAAATAGGAATGCTATTATCAAAAGTGTGTAGATAGAAAAGCCGATCCTCCACTTCCTGTAGAAGATCAAACCAGTCACTAGGGCATTTAAAGGCGGCGATAATAGGAATGGCATCCCATAGGGACTCATACTCCCCGGGGGGGAGCGACCAAGAAACCAATGCTCCCACAAACGCAGCCAGAGCCCCCAGATAAGGTCCCAATATAAGCCCGTATACAGATGCTATGAGAGCCTCCAAACTTATCTTTATCTCAGGGATTGCGACAGCAGGAATGAAAGGAGTGATAAGTGAAAGTACATAGTATAAAGCTGCAAAAACAGCCGTTAAAGCCACATTTTTCGTTGAAAGTTTCATACGTAAACATCACTATGTAACTTTTTTCAATAATGTGCAAATTTTTACACAATTTTTCCTAATAAGGTTTTCGTAAAACCATGAATTTAGCTTAGAGCATTTTAGCAACCACAGTAAAAGCAAATGGAGAGGAGAGTTTTTAGAATAATACTTACACATATAATTGACATAGGCTCTTATAATTGACGTACAGTTATAAGCCTCCATAAATATCCATGATTGAATTAGCTACAAGAGGAATCATATCAACCTATATTTCGTGGAAAGCCTATGTAAATTCTCTGTAGAGAAATCGTGATGAAAGCTAGATGGGGGGGTGGAAACTCAATATACTTGGTTTTTCGACCTTAGATTACGTATGCTTCTACGGATTTGTCAAAACCTCGTTTCTCGCAGACGTTAAGAAAGCTTTTCAAATCACTATATGATTTCTCATATATGTGGGCTGAGTTTGAAAAATCGACGTAGGATCCGGGCTCAACACCTACGTTTAATGCTACGGTTTTCATAAGCTCTGTTAAAGCCAGCATATTCATATGGGCTGCTCTAAATAAGTCGCGGCTTCTCCACTCACTCTGCAGGATAAGCCTACCGTTGTATATCTTAAACCAGAGTCTTTGAAGACAGGGGGGAGAATCTAAACTCACATCTTTAACCGGTATCCAAGTTATGGCTTGAGCTCTACGCGTATAAGGGATGTTCTTAAGTTTCCTAATTATGTAGTCCATCTGGTTGAAGCCATCAGCACCGTATTTGAAAAGTCTCTCATGGTAAGTATAGGGAAGCTTACCTTCTTCTACAAGACTATCCTTAGATCCGTTTAAAACCTCCTCCATGTAATTCTTCAGCCCAACTACTGCTAAAACGTCCCCCCTGTGAACCCTAGGCTCTTTAAATGGATCCTCAACGACCATTAGAAGGGTGGCTTCCTTAGCCTTCTCACCGTACTCCGTTGGAACTTCAACACCATGCTTCCAAACTTCTAGAACTGCACACTCCCAGACCGATGCTATTGAAAAGCCTTTGACAACTACGATAGGGGCTCTCATTCCAAGTAATAGTTTGTTGAAAACCTCAATAAGTGTTTTTAACAGCGTTTAAACAATCGCCTATTCTATGGGAGATTCTAAGACAGTTGACGTTAACATTTTCATGTAGAGTTGAAACATGGTGGAGCTACCTTTATATCGGTTTTACAAATTTAACATCGGCTAGTGGATAAAAACTGGGGTTTAAACGTTTTAAACGCCCTTACGGCTTACTTCGGCTCAGTTAAATTGAGGAGAGGAAATGCTTTCGAAGCTCTTATAGCCACCGTATTATCCCAGCATACTACGGACGCTAAAGCCTACGAAGCTTACAACAGTCTAAGTAGAAGATTCAATATTACACCCGAGGCTTTAGCTTCAGCATCACCCATAGAGGTGGCAGAAGCAATAAGGGTTGCAGGACTTCAATGGAATAAAGCCAGAGCAATAATCGAACTGTCAAGCATTCTAAGGAGGACGCCAGAGTTTCTCGAGGAGGTTGGAAAACTGGACGTGGATAAAGCTAGAAGGAGGCTTATGGACCTACCGGGCGTCGGTGAGAAAACAGCAGATATCGTACTGTTGTTCAACTACGGTAAACCTACGTTTCCAATAGATACACATATATTCAGAGTTTCAAAGAGAATGGGTCTTAGAAACGATAGAAATGGGTATGAGAAGCTTAGAAAACGTCTTCTAGAGGCTTTCCCTGAAAACCGCTATTTAGAAGCACACATACTCCTGATAAGACTTGGCAGAGAATTCTGCAAACCTAAGAAGCCTAAATGCAATGAATGCCCAGTGAACGCCCTATGCCCTAAAATCGTTCAAAACCCTTAGCCGTAGTCCTAATATTGAATACGTTGACCACAGTATGGGCAGTATACTGCTCCTCTAGGCAATCGTCCTCCACAGTATGGGCAGAAAAGCAGCTCGGGCTTAGCTGGCTTAGGTTTAACTCTCCGTTTATATGCTAGTCTAGCTATGAAGAAGACTATGAATCCATACGTAACTATACACATTATGAACGCATTTGCAGCAATCGTCACAGCACTATTTGCATATAGCAAGGCTCTTGAATAGTAGCCTCTACTGTAGGCTTCTAAAGCCATAGATATTAAGATTTGAGCTATAAGTTTGAAGGGCTGTAGAAGTATGTTCAAATCTTCCACTGTTTCCTTAGCCTTCTCTATCATAATAGTGATTTCCTCAACCGTTGATATACCTGTGAAACCCCATCTTTTAAACATTCCAAGGACCTCCATGATATTACCGGCCGCTTGCCCCAGGGCTGTTATTATCGATGAGTCGTCGTTCGCAGAACCCATATTTTTGACTATTCTGAAGAAGCTCTTGTAATATTCAAACCCTCCATATAGATCGCCAAGCGTTTTAAATATTTTATAGGATGCTGCATAATACGCGATTACGTTGGACGGGATTGAACCCATCGACCACGACTGCACGAATCCATATCTATCACCTATAGCGGTTAAAACCCTTTCAATTTCACTCCTATGCGTAGAAACAGCCTCCCAGTAGCCTAAGACATCACCAATTTCTATGCTGAAGTACTCAGCCATACCCTCGTGGATCCAAAGTCTTGAAGGCCCCACTCCAGCATACCAGACCATGTGGTGAGTAAGCTCATGTAAAGCTATCAACTCTATAGAGCCACTTATCGTCCTCATGTAGAATATGTTCAGATGTATGTCTCCAGGTCTGCCTCCAGTGAAGGGGACATATCCACCTAAGCCTGATAAGAGCTCACTTCTACTCGGAAGAAAGAATGTTACAGTTACACTCTCAACATTTACACCGAAGACATCTAGGAAAATCGGTAGACTCCTATTGTAAAGGTCTAAAATTCTTTTAGCGTAGTCTACATACCTAGCAGGCGCATGGAAAGTGAAGACCCCCAGCCTATATTCTTCCTCCTTAAGAGCTATATCTTTCAACGTGAAGTAGACCATGATTCGACTGTTTGATTCCGTTGAACAGCTTATTAGAACACGATTCTTTGGAAAACGTGTTATCAGTAGATTTGATGGCTTTTTAACAGCAGAATCGACTATTATGCTTACGTCATCTGAAACCACTGTTGAATTCGGCGGGAGTATTACTTCAGCTGTTCCCTCTAAATCGCTGGCGTACTCTATGTGGGACGAGTAGAATAGCCCGTCTGGTTCAAATATGAAGGTGTAGAGTGGAACGGTGTAGCTTATGGTTAGATTTATGAATTTGGATGTTGAACTGAAGCTGAAGGTGAAGTTTTCCCAGAATGGGTCTTTAGACCCGCCTCGAAAAATGCTTTTAACATCTACATAATTTAAAACAGCACCAGATACAACATAGCTCCAGTTTAAATAAGATGGAACGGTTATCCATGATGAACCATGAGGTAGACCACTGTAAATCAAATTGATGGATATAAACGTATTTCCATCTCCATCTATATCATAGACGTATAAGACCTGCCCCCGAGCCGCTGGAGCCGCTTGAACATCCCCAATGTATGGGGAGGAAGTTATGAAAACCGTTAAGATCAATATGGACAGTATGAGTTTAGCGCTCAATTTGATTTTCACGTTAAACCCCAACCTACAGTATACGTTTACCGCTTTAAAATGCGAAGACTTACATAGATAAACATATCTTTTCACGGTTTTTAATGGCAAGGACATTTATATGTTGACAGTTAATATTCAAATGAATAATACATTTCCTCGACTTAAAGAAATAGATGTCGTTAAAATTTACAGGTAAGATTATGGAGAAAGCCCGTTAACTTCGAAAAATCTGACTTACTTCTTACGAAGTTTTTCTCCGCCTTCAGCAATCTTACCCTCCCATTTACAATAGCGTAGTTCTAAAAGCCC
>JAWCKO010000048.1:0-1494 GCA_038851915.1 Bathyarchaeia archaeon | reverse complement strand
ATGAGTTTCACATAAAGCAATTTCACGTGCATATCGAGGGAGGACTAGACGAAACTTACCATCGTACCAACATTCTAAATATATGCCTGTACGTCTGAGCCATTTACAGTCGAAACATGTCCTCCTGCCACTCATGTCCCCCACTCCCTAGGAAATGGTGTTAAACCCATGTTGAAGAGGGGTTTTCCAACCCTTAAGTTGAGCAGGTAAAATAGGTTATTATATAGATAACTAATAAATTTTCTCAATAAATAAACATAAAAATGTGTATTTAAGAAGCGTCGGAAAGCTTTTGGGAAAAATTGAGTTTATAAAGCGTAATAAGGCAAACTACTCTCAAATATTTGATGAATAGTATCATCTGGAGCTCTTAGGAAGCTAAGAATCTTACAGCGACGTTGAAGCTTTTTTACGTTTTCCATGCTTAGGTGGATTGGACAATTTCCATGGCGATGCTCCTTTGAGCTTAAGGTTACGCTGGAAACGTTTATTTTACACTGGACTCGTTTTTATGGTTGCGGACCATGATAATATTAACGCATGGCGATTGTGACGGCGTATGTTCAGTGGCCATAATTAAAATACTCTATCCACATGCAGAAGTATACTTTACAAACCCATCTAGACTCTTATCAGACCTGAAGAAGTTTAATGTTCCGGACGAGTTTGTAATATGCGACATAGCTTTAAACGAGGGAGAATGGTCTTCAGTAGAAGATGAGCTTAGAAGATTATCCCAGGGTTTTAAAGTATTCTACATAGACCACCATCCACTACCGATAGACTTTCCAAGAGAGCTTAAACTTGAAGTTAAAATCTACCATAGGGAAGACATGTGTGCTTCTCAAATAGCCTACACAGTTTACAGTAGTAGGATGGAGGAGCATCCGAGAAAATGGGCGGCAGTATTAGCTACTTACGGGGCTATATCAGACTATACTGAGGATACGCCACCTGCATCAGAACTCATAAACATGATCGATAAGAGAGTACTATACCTTGAATCTGGAATACTGAGTGAAGCATTGGTAGTGAAACATGATGACAGCTTTAAAAAAGCCATAATTGAGGAGTTGGCTAAAGGTGTTAAGCCGAGCCAAATACCTAAACTGGTTGACTATGCGGTTGAAGCGTTAAAACTAGAGTATGAAGTATATAGTTACGTTGAAGAGTATACGCGTAGAGTTGGAAACGTCGCCGTTGTGATGAATCTACCGCATAAGGGATTCCTAGGTAAAGCCGCCATCTACTCGATAAACGTGTCGGGTGCCAGCGTCGGATGCGCAATAGCCTTAAAGGATAAAACGGCTGAACTAAGCCTAAGAACAAGAGGCCCCACGATAAATCTGAGCAGTATAGTGAAAAAAGCTGCAAAAACTTTTGGAGGCAGAGGGGGAGGACATAGTAAGGCCTGTGGTGCTGAACTCCCGGAGGATGCTGTTGAAGACTTCATACGTATGGTTAGTTCTATGGTTTCCAGAGATTCTGGAAGTC
>JAWCKO010000047.1:3199-8936 GCA_038851915.1 Bathyarchaeia archaeon | reverse complement strand
GTCCAGGAAAGGCTCCATAAGATCAGAGAGCTTCAAGAGGAGACCAGAAAAGAGCTTAAAGAAATATTTAAAGAAGATTTTGATCAAGAGGAAAAAGAGTAAACATTTATTCTTTAGAGCTTCGAAGAATTTGCTAGAGTATGAGCTGGTATCTCGTAAGACCGGATGCTTTAACAGTTTTTAAGGATGAGAAGGTTCTTCGCTCGTTAAGTAGATATTTTAAGGTTTTCAGAGATAAACTTCCAGCTAAGTTTTCGATAGCTAAGAGAATAGAAGCGGTTTTCGACGAAAACAATTCATTGGATGAGCTTTGGGCTTTACACGATAAATTAACCGTTGAATATTACCATGTTGAATCTATGGTAGATAGTGGAGAAGTCTCTCTCGAAGACCTTGGAGAGCCTAAACGGAGCTACTTAGACCTTAAAGTTGAAATCGTCAAGAGGCTTTTAAAGTCCTGCGTATTCTGTGAGAGAAGATGCAGGGTTAACCGTTTAGAAGGTAAGCTCGGCTATTGTAGATGCGGATATACCTTTCTACTGTCTTCAGCCTTCCATCATTTAGGCGAAGAACCAGAGCTTGTCCCAAGTGGGACTGTTTTCTCACTGGGATGCAACCTTACCTGTTTGCACTGTCAGAATTGGACTATTTCTCAGCAAATGGAGCCCGGTGAGCCTACAACATCTGAAGAGCTTGCAGAAATAGTTACTAGACTTAAACGTGAAGGTTGTAGAAACTGTAACATGGTTGGCGGCTCCCCAACCCCTTGGTTACATTCCTGGCTTGAAGCATTTAAATACGTTAAAGTAAATATCCCCACAGTCTGGAATAGTAATAGCTACTATAGTTTTGAGACAGCTAAACTCTTAAAGGGATTCGTAGACGTGTACCTATTGGATTACAAGTATGGGCGAGATGAATGTGCCGTTAAAATATCTAATGCTCCAAACTACGTAGAAGTTTGCAGTAGGAACCATTTAATGGCCTTAGAGAGCGGTGAACTCATAATAAGAGTTCTCCTGCTTCCAAACCATATAGAATGTTGTGGGAAACCCATCCTTAAGTGGATTAGAGACAACCTAGGTGAATGGGTTAGAGTTAACATTATGGACCAATATAGACCGCATTGGAGGGCTGACGAGGTTCCAGAGCTCCGTAGAAGACTTACGCATGCAGAGTATGCTGAGGCTTTAGAATACGCTAAATCAATAGGGCTTTCAAACTTCGCATAACGACTTATTTAAACGGTTTCAAATACCTTAGCACGCCATTTACCCTTCCAACTTCCCCAACCCGTTTTAACATACTTCTCTCTAAGTTCCGGCTCATCTTCAACCCATTTTAGAAGGCTCTGAAACCTCCTCCTAGGCTCCTCCTCAGCAAGTTTTAACCCTATTTTCTCAAGTGTTTTTAAAAACATCTGTTCGGCAAGCTTCTGAGTTTCTCCGGCTATCTTAACTGGAGTAACTTTATACCCTTGTTGGGAGAGATTTTTCCTCGCTTTAGAAAGCACGAAGCCTGTACACATGCGTACTTCTTCACCTATTGGGGCTTTAAGATTCCGTAGCCCATTCTCAACTATCTCTACTGCTTTATCCAAGTATTGTCTGGTTTTAAACTTTGGCTCCTGAAACAATTCTACAGGTATTTCACCTACGTAGTATTCATCCGTTTCAACTCTTCTAACTACTATTACGCACCCTCCTACTAGGTCTCCCCATCCAGCGTCATCCACCTCGATAGTCATTATAAAACTGCCTCTTCACCTATTCTCAGAATTTTAACGTTGTAACCTTTCTTCTCAGCTCCTCCCTTAAACGCTTCAGGGGTTGCTCTCACCTGCGGGAAAGTATTATAGTGCATAGGTATCGCAAGTTTAGGTTTCAGTACATCTAAAGCCTTCAAAGCTTCATCCACGTTCATCGTATACGTCCCCCCTATCGGTATTAACAATACGTCTACGCGTTCTAAGGGTTTAACACCGTCGAGATAGCAGTCTCCTAAATGTACAATTCTCTTCCCCTCAAACTCTACAACATAGCCCGTCGGGTATCTACTCTGAGGGTGGCTCGCTGAGATCATTTCCACAGTAACGCCGTCGACTTCCCTCTTCTCCCCAACCCGCATTATAATGGCTCTAGAATATTCACATACCGGTGGAGCAACTACTTTAGCTTTGGGAAATCTACTTATAAAGGCCTTGTCGAAGTGGTCGAAATGCTCATGTGTCACTAGAATTATATCTGGTGTCCCTTCGTACTTAGGGGCTAGACTATTCCCTGTGAAATAGGGATCTATGAGTATTCTCCTGCCGTCTGATATTTCGAAACATGCATGGCTGAGGAATTTAATCTTCACAATACCACCAAGATATAGTATGCTTGATAAAAATATAACTTTACCTCTTCTTCACGGTTTATCTAAATAGTAAGGTTAAAATACTGCTAAGCATCTCTCATATATGAGACGTTTTTACAGTTTCTGGAAAATGCTGGAGGCTCTCGGCTTGTATGATGGTTCCAAAGTGTTGAAAACCGGTACAACAACCATAGGTCTAGTTTGTAGAGACGGTGTTATCTTGGCTTCAGATACTAGAGTTATAATGGGGTTTACAGTAGCCCATAAGAGGGGTCGTAAAATATATCAGGTAGACGACCATTTAGCTATGACTATAGCTGGGACTGTGGCCGAAGGTCAGAATGTTGTCGATATGCTTAGGTTCTACGCTAAATTGTATAAAGTTGAACACAATAGACCCATACCTGTAGGTGCCGCATCCAGATTAGCTTCTCAAATACTCTATAGCAATAGGCTTATGCCTCTCTCAGTCCAAGCAATAGTTGGAGGAGTAGATGAAGCCGGTCCACACATATATGCTTTAGACCCGTTTGGAGGCATTACGGAGGAGAAGTACTTCGCAACCGGCTCAGGCTCTCCAATAGCTATAGGCGAGCTTGAGACAAATGTTAAAGACGGTTTAACTGTTGAAGAAGCAATTCCTTTAGTAGTTAAATCTCTCAAAGCAGCTATGCGTAGAGACGTTGCTACTGGAGATAGTATCGATATTATTGTGATAGACTCTAAAGGTTTTAAAGAGTTCTCTGAAGATGATAAAATCAAGCTTATGAACAGTGTTTAGCTGTAATTTCATAGGCGTATTGAGAGTTTAGGTGTTTAACTGTGAAAAAGCAGTTTCAAGACCCACTATCTAAGATAAGGGAAATAGTACTATCTAAGATACCGGAAGATGTTACAGTAACTAGGATAAACTTTGAAGGATCTAAGCTTGCAATCTACGTTAAGAGGCCGGAGGTCTTACTCATAGATAAAAGCTACATAATCTCTGACATAGTGGAAAATATGAAGAGGCGGATCGTGGTTAGATCAGATCCGTCTGTTAGGGCGTCTAAAGAAGAGGTTAAAGCCGTCATAAGTCAAGTGATCCCTGAAGAAGCGAACATAGAAAACGTTGTCTTCGACGATGTACTGGGTGAAGTCATAATAGAGGCTAAGAAGACCGGTCTAGCCATAGGTAAAGATGGTGTTCTTCTACAAGAAATCTTGAGAAGGACGAAGTGGATACCTAGGGTTCTCAGAACACCTTCAACGACTTCAAAAATAATCGCCAATATTAGGCATGTGCTTTATAGTGATACAAAAGAAAGGGAGAAGGCTTTAAGAGAAGATGGTGAACGAATATTTAGACCCTTGGTTTTTCCAGTTGATGAAGTTCTACTAGTACCACTTGGAGGATTTAGAGAAGTCGGTAGATCCGCCATACTAGTTAAGACTAAGGAGAGCTCAGTATTGATAGACTGCGGTATAAATCCGGGAGCGTCTAAGCCTAACCAGATGTTTCCCTATCTAGACTTCGATGGATTAGACCTCGATACTCTTGACGCAGTTATTGTGACACATAGCCACTTAGACCACTGCGGGGCTATCCCACTATTATATAAATACGGGTATAGAGGTCCAGTTTACTGCTCCGAACCCGCTTTAAGTCTTATGGTTCTCGCTCAACTCGACTATTTAGATGTCGCTATGAAGGAAGGCATAATTCCTCCGTACACTCAGAGAGACGTTAGAGAGATGATTCTACATACCGTGACACTTAGGTATGGCTATGTGGTAGATATAGCTCCAGATATTAAGCTCACTCTATGGAATGCGGGGCATATACTCGGCTCTTCAATAGCTCACATACATATAGGCGAAGGCCACTATAACGTTGTGATAACGGGAGATTTTAAATACGGTAAAACCATGCTTCTGGACCCGTCTTCGACAAACTTTCCAAGAATTGAGGCTTTAGTGATGGAATCTACATATGGTGATGAAGAAGATATTATGCCTCCTAGGTCTGAAGTAGAAACCTCTCTCATCTCAACTGTAAATGAGACTATTGAGAAAGGTGGGAAGATTCTAATACCTACTCCAGCCATAGGTAGAGGCCAGGAAATAATGATGGTCTTAGATTCCTATATGAGGGAGGGTTTACTTAAAGAGGTTCCAGTATACATAGATGGCATGTTGAATGAAGCTACAGCCATCCACACGGCCTACCCTGAATACTTGTCTCAAGAGCTTAGAGACCTCATTTTACGTGAAGATGTGAATGTATTCCAATCTGAGCGTTTCACTTCCGTTTTAAATCCAAACCAGAGACTTGAAATAGCTGAGAGCGAACCCTCGATAATTTTAGCTCCATCTGGTATGATGGAAGGTGGACCTGTGCTTGAGTACTTTAGGCTTATGGCTGAAGATCCAAAAAACAGTCTTATATTTGTCAGCTACCAGATTGAAGGTACTTTAGGCCGTAGAATTAAAAACGGTCTTAGAGAGGTTCCCCTAATGTCTAAGGACGGTAAAGTAGATGTTATTAAAGTCGGCATGGACGTTAAATCTATCGAAGGTTTCAGCGGGCACTCCGATAGACGCCAACTCCTTTCCTACGTTAGAAGACTATCCCCTAGACCTAAAATGGTCATCATATGTCATGGTGAAGCGCAGAAAACGCAAAATCTATCTTCAGCAATATCCCACGTATTCAAGCTTCCAGCCATTGCTCCGAGAAACCTTGAGAGTATAAGGCTTAGGTGATGAATTCATACGCATTTCTTTTTAAATCTGCTAAAATTTTTAACGTAGTCTTAATTTAACTTCAATGTTACCTACTTTTCTTATTGTTTTATATTTGGAGTAGATTTTTGGACAAATATATGAAAGTGTAAACGCTATAATAAAAATAGTAACTATGGATAATAGCACGACTTTAAAAATTATACTTCCGGTTATAACGTATCCATAACCGATAACTGTGAATGCTGAAAAAAGAAAGATAACTTCGAAAATTCTCTTAACTATATGATCACTTTTTACATGGGAAGTGAAAAATAGAGATACAATGGTGGACAATAAGGCTGCTTCAAAAACAATTGTGATAATGTTTTCCGAAATAACTCCGAATACGAGCAATATTGATGTTAAGGGGGCAATCGGTATCCAATTATGTACACCTGCCTCTAGATACTTCTTCCATCTTCGTCTTAGTTCTATTATCAACTCAAGTAAACGATGATGAGAAGCCTTTAAATAAGGTTTCAAGGTTGGCAAGTGCGACGATATTCATTAGAGATGGGTTGATCAGACATTAGAATTTTGAGGTTTCCCTAGATTCTGTTCTCACAGATTCTATGTTTGATACGGATTTTAACAACGTTTAATTAAATGTCTT
>JAWCKO010000047.1:0-3189 GCA_038851915.1 Bathyarchaeia archaeon | reverse complement strand
AAAATTTTAAAGATGGATTCAGAGTCTAAACCTCTAAGTGGCACAGCCTTTCTGGAAAATGGTAGAATTCTAGTTAAAGATGGTGATTACAAGAGTTTTCTAATTCAGAAAGGCTACGGTATTAAAGAAGGTATTTTTCTCGTTTTGAGTGGTGAGGAAGCGCTTTATTTAATAAGTGAAGGTAGACTTAGACTTTTTGAAGGTGATCGTGAGCTTACATTGAAGGATGCTGCTGAAAAACTGATTCCAATAGATCCAGATGTTTGGATCAAGTTTCTAATATATAGAGATTTAAGGGATAAAGGGTATGTAATCTGCAAAGGCTATGGAACCGGATTGAATTTTATACTGTATGAGCGTGGAACATATGGTGAACAACCCGCTAAGTATTTAGTCATAGGAGTTTCAGAAGGTAAACCAGTCAAAATAGAGGATTTAATTGAGATCGTCAGATCCAGTATGTATTCGGATAAAGAGCTTCTACTTGCAGTTGTAGACCGTAGAGGAGAAGTAGTTTACTACAAGCTTTCTCAAGGTTTTGAGGGGCTCCAGTCAGATGAGTAGTCAAGCCTATGGTTGCGTTTAACTATCTAATAAAGTCTTGAATATCATGCTTCTTGCTCAGTCTATATTTAGGCATTCTCTAAATTTGAAGTAAACCTCTATTTAAAACGGCTTTTGCAAATTTTCTGTCGTTCAAAAGCATTATGAGCTAAGCTGTAAATTAAAAACACACCCCTCATCTGTGTTCACATCGACATGGCATGGTGTGACATCTTGGGCATCCTCCGCCATATTTCCCATAGACTGCCTTCTCCAGATCTATATTCATTAAATTGCAGAGGCTGAGTAACCAAGCTATTACATCAGCTGTTTCCTCGGTAATATCCTCTGTTGTGCCCTTAACTAAGGCATTGGCTAACTCTCCCACTTCAGATATAAACCATATGTAGGTTGCGGGGATTCCCCTCTTTTTATCTCTTTCAAAATAGATTTCTCTCATAAGTTTCTGCAGCTCCCTTATGCTCATAATATCTGGAAACATATTCTTGGAGTGAACGTAAAAATATTAATATCTACAAACAGTATTTTCAGAAGTTTCTACGCTTAGTCTGTTACTCAAAGTCTAACATTTTTTTTCAAGAGTAGATTCATACATTTGTCTTTTCAACCGTTTCACCATCCTTAAATTATGGCGCTGTGTAATAACTACTTGTCAAGCAAAGTTTATATTCTGCTTATTACAATTTATTGTAACGTTCCAACAAATTGGAAGTGGAAAAAGTGAGAGAGATAATCATAATTAAAGACGCCGAAGTCGCCAAGCTTCTAGCCGATGAAACCAGATGTCAAATATTAAACCTTTTAAAAATCAAGGAAATGTCTACAAATCAGCTTGCTAAAATATTGGATAAACCAGCCTCTTCTATAGATCATCACCTTAAGGTTCTTAAAGCCGCTGGCTTAATTGAGCTTGTTTATGAGCGTAGAAGGGGCAATATAATAGAGCGATTTTATAAGGCTTCAGCTAGGCACTACATTGTAAGTTATAGTTTAAGTGAGAGGGATGCGTCTTTGTTTAAAGATTGGAATGAAAAACTTTCTGAAGATGTTGCATCGCTTATGCAAAGCTTCGGCTACAACGTATCAGACATATCTAAGCTTACTAGGCTAATCGAAGAGTTTAACACTTTCAAAAGGATGATTTTTGAGAATTTAGCTAGTAGGGATTTAAATCCCTCAGCTTTAAAACCTCCAGCATCATTCCTATTAATGGATATTTTAACTCATCTAGAACTTTACAGAAGTGAAAAGTACCGTAAGCTTATGGATGAGCTTCTTTCCATAGTCTCGAGGTGAGATACATGGCTTATGCGGGTAAACCAGCTAAAAGAATTTTACCAAGGCTTTTTAAATATCTCATAGCGCATAAGCTTCTCTTTACAGCTTCAACTGTACTCGTAGTAGTGGGAACAGCAATAGACCTCCTCCTACCTTGGATCAGTAGAGACGTCATAAATAACGTCTTCATAGGGTCTGTTTCAAACATATGGCTGTATGCAGTAGCAATACTAGGTTTAACAGTTTTACACGGCACTCTCTTCTTCTTAAGGGACTATTTATCAGGTTTAATGTCTCAGAAAATCAGCCATAACATGAGAATGCAACTCTATAAACATTTACAAGATCTATCCTACAGCTTTTTCGATAGAGTCGATGTCGGACAGATAATAAACCGTCTCACAAGCGACATAGATACAATCGGTAACTTCATAAGCTCTAGTATAACGCAACTACTGAACTCCGGTCTGGTGATTCTACTGGTCTCCGCAATACTTGTTTCAATAAACGCTTCAATGGCTTCAATAGCCATATCTATCACAGTACCGTTCATAGCGATAATATCCATGACTTTCGCAAAATTCGTAAGACCTATATTTGAACGTAGATGGATTGAACAGAGTAGATTAAACACCGCTGTTGCAGAATCCGTTTCAGGCTTCCGAATAATCAGAGCACTGGGTATCGAAAACTGGGCTTTTACAAAGTTCAACTCTGTAAATAAGCAGGTTTACGACCTTAGTATGCGCTCTGAAAGGCTCGGTGCTCGAACATGGCCATTTCTAAACCTCGTTATAGGCGTGGCCTCTGCCACCATTTACTGGTATGGAGGATTAAAGTTTTTCACCAATGAGATTACAATAGGAGACCTCATAGCCTTCTCCATGTACTTAGGTTTTCTCATCTGGCCTATAATGTCCTTCGGATTCCTATTCGCAGATTATCAGAGGACAAATGTTTCTGCTGGGAGGGTTTTTGAAGCGTTGGATGCTGAACCTGAGGTTAAAGAAAAGTCTAATGCTATAGAACTTCCGAGCATCAAAGGACATGTAATTTTTGAGAACGTTGTTTTCGGCTACGATCCAGATAAACCAGTGCTTAAGGGAGTAGACTTAGAGGTTAAACCCGGTGAGAAAGTTGCATTAGTAGGGGTTACAGGCTCCGGTAAAAGCACGTTGATAAAGCTTATACCTAGGTTTTACGACCCTAAAGAGGGCCGTATTCTTATAGACGGTATTGATATCCGCGATGTTAAAATAAGCTCGTTGAGGAGAAACATCGGCATAGTGCATCAAGACGTATTTCTATTCCCCACCTCTATAAGAGATAATATTGCATACGGAAAGC
>JAWCKO010000046.1:0-8946 GCA_038851915.1 Bathyarchaeia archaeon | reverse complement strand
TGAAAAAGATGAGCCTTTACCCTATAGGTCTTCTTGGATTATGCTGATCGTAGGTTTCGTCATACTTTGGGGCTTACTGGTGGGTACGGGCTTTGATGTTGCACAGGGTTTTGCAATGGTTCTTTTAAGTACGGTTCTTTGGATAGGGCAAACAAGACTATTCGGACTTACAGGTGTTCATATTGAGTCTTCTGGTGCTGTCCAGTGGATTACGAGAGCTGTATGGTATCCTGAAATGCCCTATCCCGGAGAGCCGCCGACGGGTCTAGTGCTGGGTAGTGTTATGTGGAGTGCTCAGAGCAACCGTCATCCTTTAGATGGATGGGGCTGGTCTATGTGGGCACCGTTCTCAGCCTATCAGATGGGAAGGCTTACAGGTGTACACGCTAAAGACGTGTTTAAAATCATCCTTGTAGCACTTTTGGTAGCTCAATTCGTGAGCCTACCGACTGTAATAGTTGGTTTAAGCTACTATGGAATGTCTAGACTGCATGGAGCATCATCATTATGGGCGTCGAATTTAGAGTGGTGGGCTAGCACGGGTTGGTTTGTGGTAGCATCAGGCTCTCCGGCGGAGTGGATTGGACACATTCTATTGGGTGTAATAGCCTTGGCTGCTATGACATATATACATGCTAGGGTCCTCTGGTTCCCACATCCTCTTGGGCCTATACTAGCTTGGTCTATGAGTTTTCCATTATTCGGCTGGTGGCTGGCTTTTCTAGTGGCTTGGGTGCTTAAAATGTTGACGCTTAGAATAGGCGGTAGCAGGGCATATGAGGAAGTCGGTGTTCCTTTTGCTGGCGGGGTTTTAGGAGGATATGCCGTAGTGAACTTTGTATTCGCATTGATAGGTGTAGTAAGGTTCTTTGTGCCGTTTTAGATATATTCCTACCCATCCATTTTTTCCAACAAGGCTTATATTGGAGTGTTTGTCTTCTCCTTCTGTGAATTCTTATGAGGTTTATGCCTGATATGGAAGAATACCTTAAACAGCATGACTTAATCTATGAATCTGCCTCTTTTGAATGGGGTTGTGGCATCCCCCTCGCTAATGGTGAAATTGGAGCCTTAATATGGGGTGATGGAAATCCTCTGAAGATAACGCTCGACAAGTACGATACTTGGGAACTTAGAACAGCCACTCCAATAGATCCACGTTACAATTACGCTGGTTTAAGGAAGCTTATAGAGGAGAAGAAGTTTGATGAGGCTAGACGTGTATTCATGGATTTGACGAGGTTTTCAGGTAAAATAGAGGAGCCTTATCCAACGCGGATGCCTCTTCCTAGGATTGAGCTACGCTTTACAGATGATGTTGAAAAGTTTACGGCTAGGCTTCAACTATACGATGCAGTTGCGTCGGGATCTATGGCTTCTAGGAAAGGTAGAGTCTTCTGGAGGTGTTTTGTGCATTCAAGTAAAAACTTAATCGTTTTAGAGTTTCAGTATCTGGGTGAGATTAGGCTTAAAGACGTTAAAATTGGTCTTAAGCATCTAGATGAAAGAGCTCAGAAGGCTTTGAAAAACTGGGGGTATCCAGACCTAATCTACGGGTCTAAAAACGGGTATAGGTGGCTTATTCAGAGGTTTCCAGCTGAAAACGCGGCTGGAGGGGGATACGTTATCGCTTGGAAGCTTGTAGAGATAGGTCGAAAAGAAGTACTGTATGTATCGGTGTTGTCTTTCAACGATTCTCGGGCGCCTCTTGAGTCAGCTCTTAAAATGATAGATGAAGCAGTAGACGCCGACGTTGATGCTTTACTAGATTCTCATCGAGAGTTTTGGAGAAGCTTCTGGAGCAAATCTTTCATAGCAATTCCTGACTCTAGACTTGAAAACCTATTCTACGTTGAACTCTACAAGTTGGCATGCTGTTCCATGGGGAAATATCCATGTCCACTTCAAGGTTTATGGTCGCAGGACGGAGTACTACCACCGTGGAGTGGAGACTACCATTTAGATATGAATGTTGAGGAAACCTATTGGCCAGTCTATGCTAGCAATCATCTTGAACTCGGTAAACCGCTCTACGGGCAGTTTTGGAAAAACCTGCCTAAGTTTAAGCAGATGTGTCGCGAGTTCTTCGGATTTGACGGCGCATGGTCTAGGTGCGAGATGGCTTTAGATGGAACACCTATTTATGGATATTGGACGACCAACTTCTGGCCTGGGAATGGTGCTTGGCTTAGCCACATGTACTGGCTACATTGGCTCTACTCTCAAGATGAAGACTTTCTGAGAGAACGAGCATATCCGATGATGAAAGAGTTTATGAAAACCTACTTAAACCTTCTCGAGCTTTGGAGCGATGGAAAATACCATATTCCACTTAGCAATTCACCGGAGTGGGAGGAAGACCGTCCAGAAGCATGGGGATCTGATACTACATGCGATTTAGCGTTCATAAGATGGCTTGCAAGCAGTCTCTTAGAAGCTTCAAAGATACTTGGCGTAGAAGCCCCAGATGCTGTTAAATGGCGTGACGTGTTGGAGAAGCTTACAGATTATCCTAAAGATGAAACTGGGCTTCAGATATTTAGAGGTCAATCTCTGACTCATTCGCATAGGCATCCGTCGCATCTAATCCCGGTGCATCCGCTAGGTGTTTTAAACGTGGAAGGAAGCGAAGAAGATAGACGTTTAATATACGGCTCCATAGAAACTCTGTTGCTTAGAGGGACTGGGGAGTGGACAGGCTGGTCCTTCCCATGGATGTCTATTATAGCTTCTAGGGTTAGATTGTCAAATATGGCTTGGCATATGCTTCAAATATACTTTTACTTCATAAAGCCTAACGCTTTTCACGTTAACGGAGATTACAGACGCTTCGGCGCATGTGCCTTCACATATCAACCTATGACTTTAGAAGCAGGTTTTTGCGCTGCTACGGCGATAATGGAGATGCTTCTACAGTCTTGGAGTGGCCGTATAAGGGTTTTTCCAGCCGTTCCAGAGTTTTGGAAGGACGCGTACTTTCACAAGCTTAGAGCTGAACGCGCTTTCCTAGTAACGTCTAAGCTTAAAGACAGAATGGTGGAGTACATAATCATAGAAAGCGAGGCTGGGAAAACCTGTGAAGTTGAAAGCCCCTTCGGTGAAAATGAAGTCTTACTTATAGACCTTAAAACTGGTGAGGAGAAAGTCTTAACCGAGAGAATTTTAAAATTTGAAACAAGGAAAGGGGGCGTCTACCTCTTAAAGCCCTCCAATAAACCGTTGAATGAAATAGATCTATCGTATACCGTGTTTGAGAGAACGGCTTATGAAAAGAATTGGTTTGGAGTAAAGAAGATCCCTAGGTTCTAGACGGGTTGCAAATCGTTGAAAGGCATTGAATATAGGGGTCTAAATGGTTGAGTATAGTGGTAAATACTTGGCCCTCATGGGAGGTAGGCATGGAAAGCCTAGACGTATCCCGCATTGGGAGCACTGGTCTTGTCCGGATGCTGAAACATACATTACTGGCATCGATTTCTATGAGCATCCCCGTCTCTGCCGGTTAAAAATGGCCGAGCTTTACCCACAGTTAGGACTGCCGATACCCGAAAGAGATGATCCTATTCCCCGCCCGGAGAACCTGATGAGCGGTAGAAGCTCCTACATTGACGAACGTGGACGTTGGCATGTACGCTGGGGTTACTCGCTCAGCGACCATTGGAATTGGGGGGAGCGGTTTAAAACGCTGGAGGATGTCTTCTCTTTTTCACCGTTAAAGCAGGGGGATTTTACAAATATTCCAGTAGTAGAATCACGTGACTACAGTGATGAGGAGAAGCTTTACAGGGAGTATCGTGCCCTTTATCCGGCTGATTGGGGTGATAAAGCGCCTGAAGGTTCAACGGCGTCTGTAAGCTTTTACAATACCATGTTTATGTGGCCGCTTCTTACCTTCGGTTGGAAGCTGTTTCTGAGAGCCTGCTTAGATCCTCGATTTGAGAGAATAATGGATGAGTTCGCCGAGATAAATAGACGTGTCTTTCGAGTCTTCGCTAGACTACCAGTTAACTTTGTTATCTGCCACGACGATATAACTACCTCCCATGGGCCTATTCTTTCCCCTGCTTGGATGCGGAAGTACATATTTCCACGCTATAGGGAATTCTGGGAGATCGTTAGAGACGCTGGGAAAGTCGTCATATTCATGTCTGACGGGTGTGTAGACGTATTCGTCGATGACCTTATTGAATGCGGTGCTCAAGGTATAATAACTGAGCCCTATACGAATATCCGTGCTATAGCCCTTAAGCATCCTAGCGTATTTCTAGCCGGCGATGGAGATTGCCGTATTCTCCTACGTAACAATTCGTTTGAAATAGAGGCTATGGTACAGAGAATGGTGGAAACGGCTAAAATAGCTGGAGGCTACGCTTTCTGTATTGGAAATCACATTCCTTGGAATACTCCACCGCAGGCTGTTAAACTTTACTTAGACCTTTGTGCTGAACTGGGGCTTTTAGAGTAGGCTTTCCACGTATTCTATTGCTTCAATCGATAACGTCCGTATATGTGGACTGTATCGAACATCGTTAAAACGTTTTCAACGGGTGTTTCCTCGAGGATGTAGTCGTGGCTAGCCCCCGCTACGTATCCTCCCTCGGGCATCATAATTTCCAGGACCTCACGGGTTTTAGTTTGAACGAATTCTGGCGTACCGAATATTAGCCATGTCGAGTCTATAGCGCCGTTGAATAGGATTTTATCTCCATATTCTCTTTTAAGTCTTCTAAGGTCCATTCCTCTACAGGAAGGCTGAACTGCGTGCAACCCATCTAATCCAATTTCCACCATAGCTGGAATGAGTTCTGCAAAACCTCCGCAACAGTGGAGCATGACCTTTAAACCGTATGAATGACCGAGGTCTACTAGTCTTTTAAGATGGGGTAGGACAAATCTTCTGAAGAGCTTCTCACTTATCATAGGGCCGTGTTTAGTGCCTAAGTCGTTGCCTATGAAGAATATGTCGATTAAATCTGCTGCTTCTTCGAAAATCTTCCTATTAACGGCTTCATAATAGCCTACTACGTGTTCAAACACGGCGTCTACGATTTCAGGCTCGGTATGCATTTTAACGAACATATTCTCCATGCCTAAAAGCTCCATAACGTCGTGCCAGAATGGAGACCAATCCCCACCTAAAATAGCATACTGATCATGGTATTTCTTTGCATCAGCTTTAATATTTGAAACGTCTATCCAAGCAGGATTAGGCCAAGAATACTCTTCCACCCCTCTAAGAGATGCATTTGAAAGAGGATGGTTTAAAGCATACCCGTAGTAAAGTCTACTCCGCTCTACTCCAAAGAGGGTACGGACCTTTGCTCTAGAAGTACGTGGAATAATAATATTCAGTGGACCTACATATCTAGCGTATACACGGCGGAAGTCGTCCCCAATCCTTCTAAGTAGGCCTTCATCGTCTAACCCCAGCGTACGTTTCGCTTTAAACCAGAACTCGGGTGAAGCACCGCACCATACTGGGACTCTATCCGGCTCCTCGTGCTCAAAAGCTGTTAAAACGCGTTCCTTAGAATTCATCAAATACTATTGGCTGTCTGAAATCTTATAATTTTTCCCCTAGAGAGGTAGTACTAGGAGTGTGAAAAATGGGGCGGGAATGGAATTACACGTATTTCTTCGTAGCTTCAGAAGCTATCTGAGCCCACTCCCATAGGCGTTGAGGCTGATATTTTACAGTGCTTATGTCTTTCATATGTATTTCCACTATACAGTTGAATTTCCTAGCCTTCTTCAGCTTATCTTCTATGTCTTTCCGTATTGCTTCAGGGCTCCAGTCTGAAGCTGCTAGAACGGCTGGGTTCGGCTTCCAGGCGAATACGAATTCGTCTTGAACGTTTTCAACGGCTTTATCGAAGTCTATGAATGGGCTCATTGAAATTTTACGTAGCCTTGGAATGTTCCTCTTCAGGATGTCTACTCTATTGTGTAGTGGCTCGCAGCAACCGTAGTAGTTTAACCCCCATTTCTCATACCAGTGTCTCTCATGTTTCAATGCGAACTCCTCGTGCATAGCTGGAGATGCGGCTGCGAAAACCTGGGCGGCGCCAACACCCCATAGATTCATCGGGCTGTCTCTTAGAAGACCGAGCTTTTCATACTGCTCCAGTCTATGCAGCCAAGAGGTAACAATTCTATCGACGAGCGTATGTACGTAGTCTGGTCTACGGTACATATCTATGAGGATCTCTCTTACACCAGTCCACTGTACGAGTTCATCCCAAGGGGCAAACCAGAAGGAGGAGATGCCGCGTTTTTCAACCGGTATGATACCGTCGAAAATGTCGCATAGTATTTGGAATTCTCTCTCAGCTCTATCATAGTCAAACGCAACTTTAGGCATTTTAATCTTCTCAATATCTTCCTCGCCTTTAATCTGAACGTGGAATCTGTGGGAAACCACGGGGTTTCTCTCATCGGTTCTAACAACATCCTCCCGCACGTAGAGGCCGAAGCCAGTATCGTAAATATAGTCTTGAATAGGCTGTACGATTACGGGGTCTAAACCAGGGTATTCAAATCTAGGGTCTTCCACGGGTGCGCCGAGCCTATGATTCCACTTGTAGATTATACGTCTCAGCCTCTCCTCATACCTCCGGCATAGGGGATGCTTCGTCTTAAGTTTGAGTTCACCGTAGACGTCCATCTCATGCCAAGGCATCTCGTAAATATACACGATCGGCTTAACCATCTCTAAATTGTTTATCTTCTTCTGCAATTCCACGTATTCCTGGTTAATGGGTGATGTGGCGATTTCAACGACCTGTCTTCCAAGCTCTCTTAAAACCTCTTTATCACTCTGCGGTATTTCCCCATACTTCTCCCGGTAATCCACCACGATCCACCTGCAATCTTCTATTTTATACCCTCCTGATGTTTTTAAACTTCTACTCTAAACCCCCCACTATTAGTATGGAAAAATATCAGATAAGATAGGAATTTACATAGTTGGTTGTAGATGGATTGTAGATTCACCTGTACCCCATGTCTTCAATACTACACTAGTCTTCTTGATGCTTCATAGGAGCTTTTTCACTTTTTCTATGAAGTTTTCAGCGTCTTCAATAGCTCCCTTAACGTGCTTTTCGGTAGCCCATCCTTCATAGAAGTTCACATGCATGGAGCTGACGGACCTCCAAAGTCTACCCAATTCCTCATCATGAGTTCCTTCTACGAGCTTATCTACGTATTCCCAAAGTTCTCCATGACTTGAAAGCCTTAAACCTTCTCTTTTATAAGCTAAACTTTTCAATGCAAGTGCCACAGCACCCCAAGCCTTTTCCACAGCCTGTCTTAAATCTCCTTTAGCCAATTCATTCTTAGCCCGCTTCATCAAATTCTGTGAAGCTTCCCAGTAGGATTCGGCTAGACTTGTTGGATCAACCGATTCAGCTATCAAGCTTAACACGTACCATTCAACTGAAACACCATGGGCTTCGGCTGTATTCTTCAACTTTTCATAGATTTTTTCTGGAATGTTTACAGTAGCCATTCTATCTACAATGTCAATTAAGCGTACTCATATATCAACTTTTGGAAACATTTATCCATCGTATTGATTTCTCTGACATCTAGGCACCAAAGTATGCACGTCTATCGATGGATCCTAAGCATATTTTTTTATAGATATTTTACGTACAAACTCCTGTATGAGTCAGGATGGTAGTGCAGTTAAACCAGTAGACGTTCTTGAAATCCTCTGGAAGGCGTTAAAAGACAATTATCCAATGATGGAGTATGCCGGTGTTTTAGACGACGGTTGGCTTGACGAATATAGGATGAAAATCGTGGAAGCGTCTGACTGGGCTTCGGCGTACAGGCTTATGGAAGAGCTTGTGAATAGGCTGAATGATTATCATACGCGTCTTGAGTGGCCTGGGAAGCCGACTTTATTGACGCCGCCTGTTAAACTTACGGTTGTGAGGGAAGGGCTTATAGTTGTTGCTGAAGCCGATTCATCGACACCCCTTAAATCTGGGGATATTGTGTTGGCAGTTGACGGCATGAATGTTATGGTTTTGTTTCGAAAGCTTATGAGGAGAGCCTTCGGCGCAACTGTTTATGCGAAGAGAAATTGGGTTTTAAACCAGATGTTGATAGGGGATCCTGAAAGCACTGTGGAGCTGACTGTTTATAGGCACTATGTTGGAGTTTTTAACGTTAGACTTGTGAGAAGGGAGAGAATTAGACAGGATAGCGTAGTATCCTATAGAATGCTTGATGGAGGAGCTGGCTACATTAGAATCGCTGCTTTTACGGAGGGGGCTGGTTTTATAAAAATTTTTGATGACGCGCTTGAAAACCTCAGAGAAGCCAAATGTCTAGTGATAGATGTTAGAGATAATGGAGGGGGCTCAGATGGGCTTGCTGAAGCAGCTATAGGTCGGTTCATAGATCGACCTGTCCTATGCAGTATAAACTTTCAGAGGAGGCCTGGAACAGACGTGTACGATAAGTTCATAGCCGTCGCCAAGCCTAGAGGACCATGGCAGTATAAGGGTAGAGTAGCAGTTCTCATAAACGCTGGTTGCTGTAGTGCATGTGAACACTTTGTCTCAGGTATGAAGGAGGCTGGTGCATTACTCGTCGGAGAACCTACTACTGGTGCATGTGGTTGGAGTAGACCTATAGATCTGCCTGGAGGAGCCATATTATACGTCTCTAAGACCTTCCCTATACATGGGAAAACCCCGTCGCCGTTAAATGGAATAAAACCTCATATAAAAGCTACACCCAGGCTAAAAGACCTTCAAGCAGGTAGAGATGTAGCATTAGAGGCGGCCTTAAAGACGCTGTTGAGCCCTTAAAATCCCCGTTTAGATACGTAAGTTTTCTAGTAGTAGTTAGCAAATCTTTAGCCCTTAATGATTTTTTATTAGTATATTGCAAGAGCCCAGCCTCAGGTTCTCCGTATGACTTCGCTCCCGT
>JAWCKO010000045.1:0-9046 GCA_038851915.1 Bathyarchaeia archaeon | reverse complement strand
TTGGTAGAGATACAAGAGTTTCATCTGATATGATAGCAATGGCCGTTATATCTGGACTCCTAAGTGGAGGATGTAACGTTGAAGATATAGGGGTTGTTGCAACACCAGCTCTATCGTTTGCAATCAAGATGCTGAAAGCTGATGGAGGAGTTATGATAACTGCATCCCATAATCCATCTGAGTGGAATGGTATTAAGTTGTGGAATTACGACGGGACAATATTTACGAGGAATCAAGATAGAGAGGTTGAGGAATTAATGTGTAAGGGTGAAGACTACTACGTACCTTGGGATAGTATAGGTAGCTTTAGAAGAGTTGAAGGAATATCCGACATGTACGTGAAAGCGATTTCAAATAGGATAGATGCAGAAGCTGTGAAAAGTAGAAACTACAGGGTCGTTTTAGATTGCGGAGGAGGAGCTACTTGCTTTTCATCTCCAAAATTACTAAGAGAGTTAAACTGTAAGCTTACAACTTTAGGTTGTGAACCAGATGGTCTTTTCAGGATGAGGAATCCCGAACCTAGACCTGAAAACCTCTCGAAACTTATGGAAACTGTCAAGTTTACGTCCTCAGACTTGGGAATTGCGCATGATGGGGATGGAGATAGGACTTCCTTTATAGATGAAAACGGTAATTATGTTCAAGGGGACAAGATACTGGCAATCATATGTTTAAACTATCTTAGAAACAAACCTGGAAGTGTAATCGTTACAACCGTTATAACAAGCTCAGTTGTATTTGATGCGGCTGAGAAGATCGGAGCTAAGGTTGCTTTAACACCAGTCGGCGAATCATGTGTCGTAGAGAAGATGAAGGAGACTGGTGCTGAGATAGGTGGTGAAGAAAACATAGGGTTGATTGTTAGAGATTGGGTTTGGAGTAGAGAAGGCCTATATGCTGCTGCTTTAGTTTTAGACATAATGGCTAGGGAGAAACGTCCACTTTCCCAGCTCTTGAGTGAACTGCCAAATTATGAACAGGCTAAATTGAGCGTTAAGTGCGATGGAAATGTTTATCCGCTTATAAAACACGACGTAATTAGAGTCGTTAGAGAAATGCTACCTAGAGACTACGATAACATCATCACTATAGATGGTATTAAGGTCTATTATGGACGAAGCTGGATCCTAGTAAGACCATCTGGTACAGAACCTCTATTCAGAGTCTTCGTTGAAGCAGAAGATAAGGCAACGCTCGAAAAATTGAAGAAGATAGCTTTAGAGACTACTACAGGTGTTATTCAAGAACTTTCCGAAAAAATTAAGAGTAGACTTTAAGGAATCAGTAAAGCTAAATTAGTAGCTTTATAATGATTTTAATTGGGGGGTGGCGGGTTAAGGATCGGGGAGCTAGCCCTGCCCTGTAACCCGAAACGGGCTATACGCGGGGATCCGTTAACCATCGAAGGCGGCTGCCTGAACAGCCAGATGAGGTTTTACAAGCTGACAGTGAGGCCTCGTCTCGCAGGGCTTGGTTGGAGACAGCCTTCTCGAAGGAGGGGGTTAAGTCTCTCTACCGCCGAACCGGGTCAGGCCGGGAACGGAGCAGCCCTAAGGTGGGCAGCCAAGCGTTTGCGAGGGCGCGGGGTTGAGAAGGCCTGTGAAATACTCGGGCTGGGAGGGGGTCTACTTTGATGGGATGCCGCCACCCCTCTACTAGGCTATTGGGTATCTTAAAATTGCTACGATTCCTCCTAGACCTAATATTCTATCGTTTTCAAGCCCAGAGGATATGAATACTACTTCACCCTTTCTCTGTTCAACTTCCCTTATAGCTTTAAGAAGTTCATCTAACTCTCCGTCTGGGAGGTTTTTTAAAAGCCTTTCAGAAACTAATAGTGTTTTTATAGCACCTGTTGAGGCAAGGTCTTTGATTGGTTTAATTCCATATGTAACCATGTTGGGTTTCTCTGAGAGCGTTTTAAACACTTCATCTAAAAGCTTAGCCTCGTATATTAGGCGGATTTCACCAAGATAATTAGCTATTAAGCCAGATCTTAAAGCTTCATAAACTCCTGAGACTCCTCCTATACTAACTTTACCAGTTTTTACTCTACCTTTAAATTGTGGTTCTTGATTTAAATGTTCAGCTAATTTCTCGTATAAAAACCCTGGTCCAACAACTAAAATGAAGGCTTCTCTGCCGATGTCTAGCCTTCCGAGAGCCTCTGAGATGACTTTTAAGTTTTTCCTAACGCTACTCTCCCATTGTTCACTATCTCTTTTACCTGGAAGTCTAATTGGGATCTCCGCTTTAATATCTAAACCATGTTCTCCAATTATCGCTATACAACATTCATCCCTATCTACAGATACTACTACCAAGCTTCTGCTTTCAGTCAATTTCGCCCTCTCAAGTCTTTCAAGCTCATTCGGAAGCCACTTGTCTTTAAGTAGAAGTATTGGCTCACCCACCTTAAGATTGATGGAGTGATGCCTACCCTTTAAGCCTTCTACACCTTTGGAATCTTCAACAACCCCATAGATTTTTAGACGTTTAACGTATAAGTCGAGTTGGACAGCTTCAACCCTGAGTTTAATGCTTAAGGCGACTTTAGATCTACCCTCAACTTCACCCATAGAGCCCCTAATTTTTATGGTCCTACTGGTTTTAGCCCCCACTAGGTCTCCAGGTCTCACTATATTAACTAGATGCCATAGATCATCTATACTTTCAGGTACGAGCTCTGCAACAGCTTCTTTAAGATTTAAATTTAAAATCCTCATTCCCTGATAGTGTAACAGATCATCTCCTAATAAGAGTTGATTTGGGGTTGAACAATTTAACGATTAGAACGGTTAAATACGAAGATTTGAAAAGCATCTACCTTATTGAACGTCTTTCATTTGAAAGACCCTATCCATCTTCATACCTTGAAACACTCGCATATCTAAGCCCTGGAACATTCCTCGTAGTATCTTTAAACGGTTGCATAGTGGGATATTCTGCATCCGTCTTAAGAGGCTCTGAAGGACATGTAATATCTATTGCTATCCACCCAGATTATAGAGGCATCGGCATAGGGGAGAGACTTTTAAGGGAGAATATTAAACGGCTTAAAGACTTAGGTGCTAAGAGAGTAATTCTTGAAGTTAAAGTTGATAATCTTCAAGCGTTAAAACTTTACCAGAAACTCGGCTTTAAAATAGTCAAAACCTTGAAGAACTACTATTGGAATGGAGCTGATGCCTATAGGATGTCTTTAAATGTTGACCATTCAACTTAAGATGACAGTTTTTCAAGAATCCTTTTATATAGTTTCTAAGAAAAATATTACTTCAATATGTCTACGATAGTTTCAGCGTTAGACTTCCACGTCCATCCAGTTGTGATAGAGGAAGCCCTCCTAGGAGAAAAGCAACTTGAGAAGAAGATTAGAGAGATTTACCATATAGGTACATCTGTACAACCCTTAAATGCCCTTGTAAAGATGTTGAAAACCGCGGGAATATATAAGGCTGTTTTACTCTCCATAGCCACATCGGAGGTGGTAATGCCTCCTAATGAGTCTATCAGAAACATCATAGAGAAGAGCGGAGAGATGTTTATAGGCTTCGCCGGATTAAACCCGATTAAAGGAGATGAAGCTATAGATGAACTTGAAAAAGCTCATTCAGAAGGATTTAAAGGGGTTAAACTTTATCCGCCACTTCAAGGCTTTAAACCAAGAGACAGGAAACTTTACGCTTTCTATGAAAGAGCACAACAACTCAATATGCCACTGCTTTTTCACACAGGAGTTTCATGGATTAGAAGAGTAGAATTAGCCTATTGTCATCCGTTTGAAGTTGAAGATGTAGCAGTAACTTTTCCAAATCTTAAAGTGGTTTTAGCCCATATGGGTTTTCCATGGATTTGGGAAGCCGCTATAATCGCTGTAAAGTATGAAAACGTTTATTTAGATTTAAGCGGAGTTTTCACTGGAACACCTAAAGAACATATATCCCACGTCTTTACTAAGACCTTAACACCGAGTTTTGTCTCACGTTTCCTCGCAGATAAGATTGTATTTGGATCGGATTGGCCTAGGATGGAGCCTTTTAAAATGGTGGAAGCCGTTAGGAGTTTACCCCTTGAAAGATCAGTGTTGGATAAAATTATGAGGTTGAACGCCTTAAGGATTCTGGAAATAGAGGAGGAATGAAAAATGAAAGTTTTTACGAAAACAATAGATGTAGTATCCGATATGCCCACTCACCTCATAAACCTATCAAATGAAGTTTACAATGTTTTAAAAGAGAGCCGGATCAAAGATGGATTTGTACACGTCTATACGATGCATACTACAACTGGGTTGACGATAAATGAAGACGAGCCTGGTTTAGAACAAGATATTCCAAAATTTCTCTCTAAGCTCATCCCAGAAGAGGGTGATTACTACCATCATCATTATTTCGCTAAAGACGGTAGACTTGCCGTAAATGCTTGGGCTCATATAAGGGCTAGTTTACTCGGAGGACACTTAACAATTCCAGTTATAGATGGAAAACTTTTAATTGGATCTAGACAGAACATATACCTTGTTGAACTTGATGGACCTCAAAGGAGGAGAGTGGTGATACAAGTTATGGGGGAATAGGGTTTTAACGGGGTGGGATTTTGCCTGATGTTATAACACTTGGGGAGCCACTCGTAGAATTTATAGATAAACACAGAAGAGGAGCCTTCACACAGCTTAGTGAATTTATAGGACCTTTTCCAAGCGGTGCTCCAGCAATATTCGTAGACGCCGTAGCCAGACTTAAAGTTTCATCAGCCTTAATAGGAGTTGTTGGGAAGGATGAGTTTGGTATGCTTTTATTGGATAGGCTTCGAAGTGATGGCGTTGACATATCACATATAAGGATTGCTGAAAACTATACAACCGGAACAGCTTTCGTAACATATTCCCCATCTGGAAGCCGCAAGTTTATCTTCCATCTTAGACACGCTGCAGCGGGGCAACTTTCACCTGGAGATGTAGATGAAGAAGTCATAAAATCTGCCAAGGTTCTCCATATAATGGGATCAGCCCTATCCTTAAGTCAATCTAGTAAAGAGGCTTGCTACAAGGCATTAGAAATAGCCGTTAAATACGGTGTTAAAGTTTCACTGGATCCAAATGTTAGACCCGAGCTACTTAGCGTAGAAGAAATCAGACGAATCTGTAAACCAGTTCTTGAGAAAGCTTATCTCGTATTACCGAGCGGTGAGGAAGCCATGACGCTTACTGGTGGAAAGTCTCCAGACGAGGCTTGTAGAATGCTTATAGATATCGGTGTTAAAATGGTTGCCTTAAAAAGGGGGGCTGAAGGCTCTACGATCTACACTGAGGGGGAAGTATTGCCCATACCGGCTTTTAAAGTTGAAGAAATTGAGCCTACAGGAGCTGGGGATATTTACGATGGCGCCTTCATAGTGGGTTTGATAAATGGATGGCCTTTAAATAGAGTTGGCGTATTTGCAAATGCTGCAGGTGCCATATCAGTCACGAGGATTGGTCCCATAGATAGTTGTCCGTACTTGGAAGAGGTTGAAAAGCTTATCTCTACCGGACGGTTATAAACTTGCAGTATATTTAGTTGAAACTATGGTGACCACTTTGACTTCAAAGCTTAAGATAGGCTACGTGGTTATATCAACGTTAGCTATTATTCTAGCACTGCATCTACTGTTGTCTGATAGTAATCTGCCGTATTTTGTAGTGTTACTTTTCCTCGGCTTAGGAGTACTCGTAGCAGTAGCCGTCTGGTATGGAATAGTTCGTCCACTTTCTAGAGATATGGATTAACGCCGAAAACTTTATATTATCCATAGTTGGATAATTATCCAACTATGGATACTAAGAGGCTGGCGTTAATATCAACTTTTACAGCATTAGCCGTATCATCTAGAGTAGTTCTATCAGCTCTTCCGAATATTAAGTTAAACTCATTTCTCACGATGACCACGGGTATTTTAACGGGTCCTTATAGTGGTTTTCTTATAGGTGCTTTATCTATGGTAATCTCAGATGCTTTATTCTTCGGTTTAGGATTTTGGAGTCCTATAACGGCTTTCTTCATGGGTTTAAATGGCTTTTTAGCAGGCTTATTCTGGCATAATAAGAGTAAATTATCTAGATTGGAGCTTGCTTCAGGAGGACTTCTACTTACGGTTTTCTACGATTTATCTACATCCATATTTACAATGATACCGTTTGTTAAACCTAACGTTCTACTTTACACCGTTATAATCGGTCTTTTCATCCCATCACCATATCCTATGGGCCCCACCCACGAATTTACCACTTCACTTCTCATGGGTGTTCTCGCACCACCGATAATACGCTCTGTTAGGAGGGGTGGATTTGGAGAAAAGTAGGTTTTTAGCGGTGTTGGTCTTAGTCTTAGCCATATGGGCAATAGCGGCTTCAAGCGTAGCGGTCTACTACTACTCGGAATACATTAAGACTACATCTCTTCTGGAGAATTTGGAGGCTTCATTAGAAAGCTTAGAGGCTTCAACCGTTAAGGTAAATATCACTATAGACTATGGAAATAATACAGTCCAGGAATTTAGAGACATAATCCTAGATGTTAAGGGCGGAACTGCTTTAAACGCTTTAATGACTGTGGCTAAGGTTGAATATACAGTATATCCATTTGGTGTTTTCGTCGATTCAATAAACGGCGTTGAAAACTCCATGGAGCTTAACTGCTGGTGGCTTTATAGCATTGAAAAACCTGATGGCGAAGAGATTTCGCCAGAGGTTGGAGCGGATCAGTATAAGATGTCTAATGGAGATACGGTAGTATGGCGATATACTAAGTTTTAAAAACCCCCTATCCTCCTTTTTTAAGAAGATTATCTACAGTCAACCATTTTACATCATTTAAAACATTAAGCCTCTTAAGTGTCTGAAGTTGCCAATTATAAACACCTATACCACCTAAAATATGGCTATCGGATACTGGTGTAAGCGTTACACCAGTCTCTACACATATTTTTATAAACTCGTCGGAAGGACTTTTATGATTTGAATTAAGCTCTATAGCTATCGAATTTTCACGTGCTTCTTCGCAGATCTCATAGATAAGTTCTATTGGGAGATCGATGTTCTGCTCACCTACGTAAGTCGGATGGGCTAATACGTCGATCCAATTACTTTTTAAAGCCTTCAATATGGCGTCCCGATAGGATTCTATGAGAGACTTATTGTATGGAAGACTGTGTAAAGCCCCAACAACTACATCCAGCTTCTTCAGCAACCTCTGACTTACATCGGGCTCTCCATTAGGTTTTATGTCAACTTCTAAACCGGTTAAAACTTTTAAATCCTTAGTATTGGATTCTCTCAGGTTTAGAATTTTCCCAATGTATTTTTCAAAACCAACCTTTAATACATGTTGAGCATGGTCTGTTATGGCTATTACTTCTAAACCGTTTAAAATAGCCATTGTTATATTACCATACATAGTTGTATTGACGCTACATTTAGAAAACTCACTATGCGTATGAATATCCGTTCTGGGCAGAGGAGCATAGGACCACTTCATTGATGTTAGCCTCAGTTAAAAAATAGAGATATTTTGAAGTGCTGGGAAATTCTAGAGATTAAAGGTTCAAGTTCTTCTAAGCCCTTAATCTCCCCCTTTAGGAGAGAATGCAGTTTTTGCCTAGCTTCTAAATTTATTTCAACATTTCGACTTTTGAAGACCTTGTAGAGTCGGGTGGCAAGTTCTTCACCTTCATCGTCAAAATCCGTTAAAATTATTATTTGCTTCTCACTGGAGAGGTTCTCAGCAATAGAATCTAAGCTTCGATTTAATGTTTTAAGTGCTATTATTTTCCCTCTAAACCCAAGCCTTCTAAGAGCAAATTCATCTCTTCTACCTTCAACTATACAGACGCCGTTTTCACATGCCTCATGAAGTTCTCTAAGGATTAGGGTTAAAAGTTCTATACGTTCAAAAGTCCATTTCAATAGAATCACCTTGTTATGGTTAAATTCTTCAGCTTACTGTAAAGCTCGTAGGCTTCAGTTACGTGTTCAAAGTATTTTCTGACGGGTTTAAGACGAACATTTAACGCTGTAGATACAGCTTTCTTTAGATCTAACGGATGTAATTCTCCTTTAAAGTAAAAATCTTCAAGTTCTTGATAACTTTTAACTCTAATATCACCACCGTGACGTATTTCTCTTTCAATTCTAAGTTCAAAGTCTAGTTCAGAGAAAAGTATGAGCCTACATATTTCGAGGACTGGATTATTCTCAACCATTCTAGCCGGACAGTAGGCTTTCATAATCTTCTTTTCAATTTCATCCTCTTCATCGTGTATGAAGAGGGCGGTTTCAGGTTTAGATTTACTCATCTTAAACTCGTATAGCATCTCTCCTTTAACGCTTCCCTCCATCCTGCCTAAACCCGCAAGACCTATAAGTATTGGCGTATGTAATGCCACCGGTTTCTTCTTATCAAGTTTATCGGCTGCCTCTATTGCGAGCACATGTGCTCTCCTCTGATCCATACCGCCTAAGCATAGGTCTAGGTCGAGGTAGAATATATCCGCCACCTGCATACATGGATATATGAATTTAGAGAAGTCCATAGCTGCTTCATCAGATTTACGTCCCAATATGGTTAGAGCTCTTTTAACCCTATTCAACGTTAAAGCCTTTGCTATTTTAAGAACTAAGCTCCAATAATCTTTAGAAGAGAACAGTTCATCAGCATAAACTGTTTGATAGCTATTCTTAGGAATTCCTAACGCCTCTAGACAATGCTCTATATATAGGGCACACAGCCTTATGTTCTCCATACTTCCGCCGAGTTTATCATTTATCCACGCGTGCCATGTAGCTTGAAGAAGAATGCTTTCAACACCGGAGTCTATGAGGTCTTTAAATTTACGAGCCCATATCATCCATCCAATTGTGAATAAGCCAGCGGGCTCAACACCTATGTACGCTTTCAAATGCCTATCTTTTTTAAGTAGAAAATTAAGTCTTTCCTCGGTTATAATCTCTTCAAGCCCCCGCTTTATAATAGACTCCTTCATATTCAAGACCATCATCCTTATC
>JAWCKO010000044.1:7031-9248 GCA_038851915.1 Bathyarchaeia archaeon | reverse complement strand
GGGATGTTGAGCCTTGAGACTACACAGGTAGAATTACAGTTTTATCTGACGAGGGGGAGTCTTCTCTTGAAGTCGTTTTACACGTTTACCCTATAACATTGCCAGACCGTAGAAGCCTCTACGTGACAAACTGGTTTTCACTAGAGAATATAGCGTCATTTTACGGTGTTGAACTGTGGTCTGAAGTATTCTGGGAGGTTTTCGAGAAGTGGATAGCGCTTATGGCTGAGCATAGGCAGAACGTCTTCTGGATACCTATAGACACGATCAAGATACTCACCGAGAATGATGGTTATAAGTTCGACTTCTCAATCTTCGACAGGTATGTTGAGCTTCTGCTTAAGTATAGAGCAGATAGAATAGAGATAACCCACGTAGCCCACTTTAAGAATTGGGGTGTGCGAGAACTTCTCTTTAGAGAGTTTAAAGTCGTCCATGCTAATGGTGTTGTGAAAAGTGAAAGCGGGGAGAAGATTCTTCCGCTGTTGCTTCCAGCTCTCGAAAAACATTTGGAGGAGAAGGGTTGGCTTGACATGGCTATGATACATATAGCTGATGAACCTACTGAAGATGGCCTCGAAAACTGGATAAAAGCTTCTGAGTTTGTCCATAAATATGCGCCTAGGATTAAGAGGATAGATGCTGTTGAAACCGTGGGATTCAACGGTTTTTTAGAGGTTTGGGTTCCAACATTACATCACTTCAATGATTTTTAGAGGTTTGGGTTCCAACATTACATCACTTCAATGATTGGATGGATGAGTACGTTAGGGCAATGGATAAATATGAAGTCTGGTTCTACACCTGTTGTAACCCTACAGGTAGATATCCAAATAGGTTCCTCGACTTCTCTCTACTTAAAACTAGGGTACTCCACTGGCTGAATTACGCCTACGGTCTTAAAGGGTATTTGCACTGGGGTTTCAACTGGTGGGGTAAAGATCCGTTTGACGAGTTAAATCCAAACCTACCACCTGGGGATACACACATAGCCTATCCTGGGAGGAACGGGCCTCTTTCCAGTTTAAGGCTTGAAGCTATGAGGGATGGACTTGAAGACTACGAGTATCTCAAGCTCCTAGAAGAAGAGATTTTAAAGGTTAAGGAGATGCTGGGAGGAAGAGCTCTAAAAGAGCCTTTTGAGAGGAGGGCTTTAGAAATATGCATGCGGGTAGTACCTAGCATAACGGGATATGTTAGAAAGCCCGACATTCTAATGGAGATTAGACGTGAAATAGTGGAGAATATCTTAGAAGTTAAGAGTAGACCTCTAGCCTTAGTTTTAACGGAGCCTCCTGAGTGGAAAACCATCGTAAGTGGTCCGATCATGGTTATAGTTAAAGGCGTATGTGAAAACGGGTCTTACGTTGAAGTCAACGGTAAACCCGTTGAAGTGCGTGACGGATATTTCTCAACGTATACGTATCCTACACGTAATGGGGAAGTAGTAGTTAAAATCGTAAAGGATGGCTTTGAGAAAACAGTTAAACGGAGGTTTAACATAGTCTCTTAAGCATCTTCCTGCATTCTTTTTCCCATGTTTATCGAGCTTCACATTAGATATCGTTAAATATTTAACTTCTAAGTATTTTAGAGGTTTTCATGGACTTCTCCAGTCGGAGCGGATTATGGATTAAAGGTAATTTGCATACGCACTCAACAAATTCTGATGGAAGACTAACGGCTGAGCAGGTGGTGGAACTGTACTATGCGAATGGTTACAGTCTTCTATCTATAACGGACCATGAGAAGCTGACTAAGTTTTCAACGGACAGACTTGTGATGATACCTGGCTTTGAGACAAGCGTTAAGGGTACACGTTTAAACTACGACTATCATGTAGTACTTCTCAACGTTGAAGACGTAGAGTATGTTCAGAAGCTTAGAAACTCTATAGAAGAGCTTCTGGATTTTACGTTTGAAAGTGGCGGTTTAACCTTCATAGCTCACCCCTACTGGTCAAGCCTAACAGTGGAAGACCTATTGAGGCTGAAGAACTACTTGGGCGTTGAAGTTTACAATACTGGCTGTGATGTTGAATGTGCTAAAGGTTTTTCAATGGTTCATTGGGACGGTGTCTTAGTAACTAGTAAACTCATATATGGGCTAGCTGTTGATGATGCACATCGGTATTTAACGCCTCCTATAGATGCCCTCGGTGGCTGGATTTGGGTTAAAACCGAAGCGCCTTCTATTGAGAGCATCGTTTACAGTTTG
>JAWCKO010000044.1:2225-7021 GCA_038851915.1 Bathyarchaeia archaeon | reverse complement strand
TTATTTTACTCTTCAATGGGACCTATGGTTGAAGAATTCTCCTACAAGTCTAGCGTGATTGAAGCGCAGTTCACACCTGTGAGTAGAATCGACGTGGTCTCTGAGAACGGTATAGGCTTATCTGTATCGCTGGACACCTATGAATACTTCAGGAATCTCTCCTCTACAAGTGAAGGCAGGAGAATGATGGAGAGCTTCGAAGTTGAATTTAACGTTGAAAACGGTATTGAAAACGCGTATTTAAACGCGGGTAGTTTCAAACTGACTTTGAAGAAAACTAAAGATGGTTTAACGGCTCTAAAGCTTGAAAAATACAGTTTAAAGAAGTACTTCAGAATAGAGTTGACCGATTCAAAGGGTAGGAAAGCCTGGTTGAATCCAATAATGGTTTAACCCAGGAACATATCTATCGTTAACCATGTCCCCCCCACCCCCGGGTTCTCTACAACTTTCGCCTCAACTTATTCACGCGATCTAGGGTGCGAGTATATTGTGCTTTAAAGGATTTTAAACGGTTAAAGTTGTCTGAATTTTCGGGAAAACACTTAAATTTTTGAGGGGAATCAACATGGTTATCTCATTGGAGGTTTAAACATTGGAGAATATTGTGGAAAGGATTAGGAGACATGGAGAGGTCATTTGGCTTACTCTAGACTTAGAATCTGGTCAAACTGTTTCTAGAGTTGGTCTATGGGAGAGAGACGTGTACATTTATGGTTGCAAGTTTAGAGTTGGATGTATAGGAGGTGTGTGGACTAAGGAAGAATATAGGGGGAGAGGATATGCTACTAGGCTTCTTAAATCTGCGATTAAACGGACTTGGGAAGATGGAGGTGATATTCTCCTAGTATCTGGAGACCGTGGACTCTACAGACGGCTTAACTGCGTCGCCGCAGCACCATATTACTTGTTCAAGGTATCTAGAGCAGACGTCGAAAATTTCCCGAGGGGGATAGTAGAACCTAGAGAATATTGTGATGGAGACCTATCGGATTTGGTCGAAATTTACCAGATGGAGCAAGTCCGATACTTTAGAACAATCGAACACTTTAAAGGCGATATGGATAAGAGGCATTGGTGGCCTCTTTGGCCAGGCTGGTTCTACGTGAAACCCAACACGTACATATTACGTTGTAAATTTCAGAATTTAGCCTATGTAGTTGCTCAACCGTCTGCTCAAAAAGATTCGAAGGGGAAAACAGTAGCCATATGTGAGTATGCGGGATCTAGAAGTGCTATAGTTGAAGCAATACCATGGTTTTTCCGGAAGTATGAGATTGAGAAACTTCTGGTATGGGTTTCACCCTTCGATTTAGAATTCAAATATCTACTTGAGAAGATGGGGCTTAAATCGGAAATTGAAGACCTTCCTGGACATACGATTAAAATGTTAGATTTTCAGAGGCTCTGTAGAAGACTGCAACCTTACTTTAAAGCACATCTAGGATCTAGAAATATGGAGCTTTTAAATTTCAGACAGGAGAACAACGTTTTCACGGTAGAGTTTCAAAGTCAACGTTTTCAATTTGATAGTAAAATGATAGTGCGCTTAGTCTTCGGCTCTGTCGAAGAACCTCTTAAAATATCTGAAAACGGAGAGCTTGCTAAGATGCTGAAGAAAATCTTTCCAATTCCATTTCCATGGCCTGGCTTGGAAGCTTTTTAAAAGTCAACTTTGCAATTACTGATCTTATGTATTCTAATTCTACGGCTGTCTCCTCCCTCTCAGTAATTTTAATATAGTAGTCTCTATTGAGACTACTATTTGGTGAGCCTTTTGAGTAGGCTTGTTAATGTATCTGTCAAAGTCCCTGAAGAAGTAAGGAGATTAATGAAAAGAGTTAACGTGAATTGGAGTGAGTATCTTAGGCAGGTCATTGAGGCGAAGATTAGAGAGGAGATTGCTAAGGAGGCTGCTGAAAAATTGGATGAGATTCGTAGGAGGTCTAGGGAAGTATCTACGGAGGAGATTGTAAAGTGGATAAGGGAAGACAGGGAGAAAAGCTTAGAATAGTTATCGATGCTAGTGTTATAGCTAAATGGATCATTCCTGGAGAACCTTGGGAAGAACAAGCCAAGTTGCTCAGAAATATGGTAGTGTCTGGCGATGTAGAAGCTTATGTTCCAACGCTTCTCTTGTACGAGGTGACATCAGTTATTCTGAGAGCGTTTTTTAGAGGTGTTTTAAAACTTTCTGATGGTATAGAGGCACTAAAAGCATTGAGATACATAGGCTTTAGCATTAAAGCTATTGAATGGGAGGATTTAGTAGAGATCTTAAACATAGCTACTGCGGCAAAGTTAACTGTATACGATTCAACCTACATATACCTCGCAAAGAAATTGAACGCACAATTAGTCACAGCTGATCGTCAAATGAAAAAGAGTTGTGAGAATATAACTAGGGCAACCCTTCTTGAAGAATTAAATGGGTTGTCTATTTAATTCGAATTAGTCTTTTTAACTAAAGTCTTCACCTTAAGTTTTTATGAGGATTAATGTTGATCATTAATATGGAGTCAACATGAGTGAAGGTGTTGTGAGATTTAGCGCTTCAGTTTCACGCGATTTACTGACTGCTTTCGATAGATTCATTAGAGATTTAAATTACAGCAGGTCTAGGGCTGTTCAAGAAGCTATGCGTATGTTTATGGATGAATACACTTGGAAGTATAGAGAAGGTGTGCTTATCTTTGGAACTTTGAACATCTTCTACGATCATGAGACTAGGGAGCTGGAGAAGTCTTTGACGGATATTCAGCATTCGTATAAAGAGCTTATAATCTCGGCTTTACACGTTCACGTTGATGAGAGAAACTGTATGCTGATAATATCGGTTAAAGGTGAATCTTCACGTGTTAAAAAACTGGTGGATGAAATTGCAGGTAGAAAAGGAGTAAAGCAGTTAAAAACCGTTACATTCACCATCTAGATTAGATCTATATTGAAAATTTAAAACTAGGAATGGCTAGCCCCATCTAGTCCCCTATTTCCTCGCTGAAAATCTGCTTGAGTACATCCTTACCTACTCGGAGTTTTTCTGAAAGGCTTTTAACCCATCTAACATAGCTTCTAAAAATGTTTTGAAGTATTTCCGCTTTCTCCCAGTCTGTTAAATCTTCCTCCTCTGCCAGAAGAAGTGCAAACCACTTCCCAACATCCGATAGTTTGTAGGCTTTAATCCATACTGTTCGTCCTTCCGACTCAGCTTTTTCCATAGCCTCAGTCAAAACCCCGAGCTTAGTTAAAACCTTCAAATTTTCAATAATCGTTTTATTCGAATATTGGAGTCTTTTTATAAGGTCCTTCTGGTAGATTTTATTTGAAATCCCCTGTTTAAGGGAGTACCTCAAAATATCGAGGGAAGCCTTGGAACCGAAGATAGCACTTAATATTCTATCTTTCTCTTCAGCTGGAAGGAAAATTACATAAGAGTGTAGTGAATTCATCTATCTCTATTTAGAATCTCTACGGGATCATCTTAATATCGCTTTCCATTTAAACGTTGTAGAAGACGTGTAAGGGCCTTATTAAAGGTCATTTTAATCTCAAAGGATATTTCCCATATCTTCTAGCTTCATCAACCATTACGTAAATGTTTTCTACTCTAACGTTGGCATGAAGTGAATTGCTCGATGCTAGAATAAATCCTCCTCCCTGAGCAGCAGATTCTATGCATCTTTTAACATCTCTTCTCACGTCTTCTTCATTTCCAAAGGGTAGTACGTATTTACAGTCGACGTTTCCGATTATACATATTCTAGAGCCATACTTTTCCTTAACGTATTTTAAATCCATCACACCAGGTTCCACTGGATGTAGAGCGCATATCCCTGTGTCAATAATATCATCTAATATTGGGTAGAGGTTTCCATCGGAATGCTTCAAAACGGGTATCCCATAACTCTTCCCAATCTTCACAATCTCCTCCAAGTTGGACAATTCATATTCTCTAAACAACTTAGGGCTCATTAGAGGACCTTTACTATCAGCATAGTCGTCTGTTACGAAAAGAGCGTCTATTCCAGCTTCAGCCATTAATTTGGCGAAACCACGGCATGCTACTGCAATCTTATCCATGAGTTTTCTTGCAAAGTAAGGGTTGCGGTATAGGTCGATTGAGATCTTATCTATCCCCCCTCTTACTTGGAAAGCCATATGCCATCCGCTGTGGCATTGAGCTATTACAGCTATGTCTCTATCTTTAACTCTCCTCATGATTCTATCAGCCATTTCAACGACATCTGGATGGAATGGATCCGGAGGCTCATAGGATTCCAAGTCTTTGGGAGAGTTGACAATTCCCCCTACGAAATACGTTGTTTTAGCCTCTCTGCTCGTCTGCATAATCCTACCCCAGTGGTCGACATATTTCTTATCGTTTAAGTACCTAGGTCTATAATCTCTGGTCGTAAGAGAGTAGTCTGATAAAGCTGGTACGGCGTCGAAACCCAGTTTTTCACATGCCTCTACAAATGCAAGTCTATAGTTTAGCGAATTTTCCCAGCTATCGCTTCCACCAGCCATCGTTAAAACCGTACTGGAAACTTTACGTTTTAGAACGGCGTCTACAATCGGAGGGTCTAAAGCAAGATCCATTATAGGGACTAGGTCCGGCTCCTCCAACTCTAAAGCTTTAAAGAAACGCTCCCTATGATTCATCTATCATCGAAATGAAAAACAACTGTACCTAGATATAAATAATAGACATAGGTTTCGAGAGTATGTTAGAATTAGAGTAAGACCTATCTTTTTTGAAGCACCATTTTTACTCGGTGAATCGATTAAATGGAGAT
>JAWCKO010000044.1:0-2215 GCA_038851915.1 Bathyarchaeia archaeon | reverse complement strand
CGGGTCGGCTCGAAAGCTGAGCTTTTCCCTCCTAAAGAGATTAGAGAGAAGTTGAAACTTTATCCGCGTAAAAGAGTCATCTATAGAGTCCAGGATGGTAAGTTCTTGGTTGAGCCGATACCAAGTCTAGAGGAGGTATTAGAAGAGCCTCCATTGATAGAGATAACATTTGAAGAATTCCGTACGTTTAGGAAAGATCTTTCGAGGGAGATTGACTGTTGAACCTATAATTCCATAGAAGAGCTTAGGTAGTAGTAGCTTTAACCGTTTAACGGTCTAGCTAGGTTTACTTTTAATCAACCCAAGCCCATGCCGATAAACATCGCCGAAACAAATCCCAATCCGCCTATGCTTTCAATCAGTAGGAAGCCTACACCCATACCCGTAAACATGAATACTGGAAATAGGAAACGCTTCCTCTTATCTTCTTTCCTCCCATCCTCTTTGCTATGCATATAATCACCCTACATGGATTACTGTGGAGTCATCAAATCTAAAAACTTACGATGCTGACTAGATTTAAGAGTTTAAAGCATATAAGCTTTCTGAGTATAATGCTTCGTCTGAGGTGGTTATCTTGAACATGTTTAAAATACTGTTTATAATCGGTGTTGTAATAATACTGATAGGCGTTGTAATATCTGTTATCCCCTTCAGAGAAGAGATTGTTCCTACTGAACACTTCATCCAAGCATCTGACTGGGCTGTTTCATGGTATAGTATTCCTATGGCGCCTACGGATGAAGGGTTCGAAGGTTTTCTTTTAGGATACTCTACAGCGCCGTTTCTATTCAGTAAGAGTTGGCAGAGAAGTGGAATGGTTAAGGAGGAGGTGTTCGGAGGATTCTACGATCAAGTCGGCTTCACAGCTAGAGCTGATGTACATATGCCTGTAGATGGATTTGTAGTCTTTGAAATAGGTTCTGGTGGAGGATGCGGCTCTAGACTATATGTTGATGAAGACTTGGCAATAGACTTGTGGATGGTTGGGAGAGCAGCGAGTGAATCTGCTACTGTGGAGCTTAAAGCTGGTGACCATAAGCTCGAATTTTGGTGGTATGTGTGGTCTGGTGAGTCGCAGACAGTATACGCGATATTTGAAACTGATCAAAAGATTATGGTGCTTGAGAAAAAGTCAGACCCTCTTATAGGGTTGATTACAGCATGTGTTGGTATTACTCTAACAATTGCATCTAGGTTTAAGAGTGTTGGAAAGCCTACGAAAACATAAGTAATCCTGTCTTTTGATAGGAAAGAACTCACGTAAAACTAGAACTACTGTTTCCCGTAGACTTAGTTTATAAAAAGTGGAGACTGGGAAGAAGTACCTCCGTTTATTCTCTTCAAAACATGTTGATGGAGTCCACTATTTTACATCTAAAATTTTTATAGTTTAAACGCTATCATTGTTTGAAGTTGAATTTTGAAGGCGGTGTTGTCCACGAACTGCGGTGGAAGGATTTGGATTGAACGGAATTACGAAAATTGTAGTGGTTGCAGAAGATGTGAAATAGTATGTTCGTTGCATCATGAGGGGAGAATTTGGCCTGAAGCTTCAAGAGTGAGGATTTTCATGTTTATCCCAGGTGTTGAAATTCCGCATCTTTGTTTTCAATGTGAGGATTACCCGTGCGTTAGTGCTTGTCCATCTGGGGCTTTATCTGTGAATAGTAGAACGGGAGCTGTGAAAGTTGATGTTTCAAAGTGTTCTGCATGTGGTTTATGTATAAGCGTCTGTCCGGGGAGTGTCCCACATATGCATCCGGAGAAGAACCACGTCGTCATATGCGATTTATGCGATGGAAATCCTAAATGCGTTGAAGCCTGTCAAGAAGGGAAGTGGAATGCGTTAAAAGCCGTATCTAGAGCTGAAGGCGTTTCCTACAAAAGTTTTGCGAAGGCTCCGCAGATATTGACTATTGAAGTAGCGAAGAAGCTTTTGGGTGAGGAAACAACTGAGGAGGTTATGGGTTGATGAGAGGGTATGCTGGGAAATTTTTGGAGATAGACCTTTCAAGTGGAAATGTTAGAGAAACCGGTTTTCAAGATGATGTTCTACGTGATTATATTGGCGGTAGGGGTTTAGCGACAAAAATACTTTGGGATAGGTTGGGTGGAAAATGGGAAACCGTCAATCCGTTTGCTTCGGAAAATATTCTGCTGGTGCTTACAGGGCCATTAACAGGTTTTATTCCGGGGACTAAAGTCTGTGTTT